>NZ_JBBMRD010000009.1:0-143353 GCF_038900355.1 Olleya sp. AS48
AACTGCAGATTTTGATGCCTATCCAAACACCAATATCAATGCTTTTCCTAAAAGCGAAACACAGACTGCTATTGTTATGGAAAATGCAGATCCTGATGGTTTAGGCAGAATACGTGTACAATTTGCTTGGCAAAAAATAACTGGAGAGATGACTCCTTGGATACGTATAGTAACACCACATGCAGGAGGAGACAAAGGGTTTCATTTTATACCAGAAACAGGAGAAGAAGTCTTAATAGGTTTTGAAGGCGGTAATGCAGAACATCCTTATATGATGGGTAGTTTATATAATGGTTCTGGAAAAGCAGGCGCTTTTCAAAATGCTAATAATGATATTAAAGCACTGCAATCTAGAAGTGGAAACAAAATGGTTTTTAATGATAATGAAGGATCAACAACCAATACCGATTCTGGAACAGCAGGAATAAAACTTGATGGTTCCGGTACAATAATCAATCAGGCAAATGATAAGTTTGAAATAAAAATTGGTGACAACTCTGCTATAATGATAATGGATAACGAAGGAAATATAATTTTTGAGGGTAAAAAGCAATTTCAAATAATAGTTGGTAAAAGCTCAATTATACTAAATGAGGATGGAAATATTGTTTTAAATGGAAAAAACATTTTGATTAATGGATCAGAAAGTTTAGATAGTCGCTCTAACGGTAGTCAAATTTTATTAAATGATAATGCCAAAATTACAGGTAGTAAAGTCGATATAAATTAATTCAAAACTGAACAATGAAAACTCCCGAAAGAAGAAAAAGAAAAAGTTTTTTATTAGATGACGATAATGATCAAAAAAAATCATCTGAGGCTATTTATACAACACAAGATTCCAAAACACTAGCTAATAAGTATAGAGCTGTTCAAATCAACTCTACCAAAATTGAAGATGAAATAAGAAGTCATTCTGAACTTAAAAAACAATATGAAATCATTTTAAATAAGTCAGGTAACAATGCTTCTGTAAGCCTTTCGGATTTATATTATGAATTTAAACCTCATGTTATGAATAAGGTTTACGAATTTGTTTCTGCTACAGAATATATTCGTAATAATGTCAAATTTAATTTAGATAAAAATGGTAGATTAAGAAACATTTCAAATAAAGAAGAGTTATTTCAAAATTGGACAGAATTTAAAAAAAAAGATCTAAAAACCATTGACTTTATTACAAGTTTAAAAAAAGATAATAAGTCACAATATGATCAAATTCTAAAAGAAGGAGATCAGCAATTTTCAACTTCAAATAACCTTATGGAGCTTGACTATCAAAGAGACTTGTTATATATGATATTATTTGACAAACATATAACAGCTCCTAACCTATCAAATATTGCTCCTGAAGAATATATTTATACCTCTCAATTATTTCCTAGAGTTAAAGTCCCTATCACCACTAGGTATGATGTGATAGAAGATAATGATAATTTTACAACAATTAGAAAGGTTGCTGATAGTATATTAAATGAAAAATTATTGAAAGAAATTGAAGAACAATACAATACCCTTCATAAACCATTAATTAAATATAGTTTTACGGAATATAAACTCACTTTCAGAACAAGGTAATGAGACGAAAAGGTAGTGGCGAGATTTTACCTAGAACAAAAACTCAAAATAAAGGTAATATAGTTACTGCCAATCATCGTGGCAATGCTCAAGCAGCAAGATCGCAAGCTATGTGGGGAACAAAAGCCAAAGGATTTTCAGACGGAATGGCTTTTAATGGCGTCGCATTAATGCTTCCGTTATTAATAACCCCTTTAGATGAATACACTATAAAAGCTATAGCTGACTTTGCAGAAGAAGATATTGCTAATGGAAACTCAATTACCTCAACAACTCATTAAATTTTAAGTTCTGGACCAAACTCATATTATATAATTTAATTAGTGCTAATGGTAAACAACTGCAAAAACACCAATTTCATGAGCACTAAAAAAGAAATAAATTTAATTACACGAAATGGAACATGTCTTTTTGATACAAACCAAAATAATATTTCAAAAACAATGATTATGTAACAAAAAAAAATCGTTTTAAAGTATTTGAATTTGTAACAAAAAACGGACTTAAAATTAAGATTATTACTAAAGATTAAGACCAAAATGGTACTTTTAACTTACTAATTAGTGCTTAATTAATAAACTAATGAAATTTCAAATAAAAAATGGTAAACAATGACATGCTTTTATTATGAAATTTATAAAAAACAAATCCTTAATACATTCAATATATTGTAAGATATTTTTGCTAAGTATCAGTATGGGATTATATGCTATATGGTTTAAATATATAAGCTGATAAGACATTTCAATTTAATAATGTATAAGTTTATTTATTTATTTATTTATGTAAAATTTCTTATGATTTGCATACAAAAAACATCTAAAAAATAGAGTTAGATTTCGCTAGGATTATTTAGATACGCTTAACACTAAAATGAAACAGTAATAAAAAAATGCTTAATGCTATAACTGTAGTTTGTATTTAAATATTAACTGCACCTTTTTTTAAATCATTTACTATATTTGTATACTACGTAATCACTTACATGATAAAAAACATATGAAACCAAAAAACACTAAAGATAGAAGAAATAGCTTTCTAAAATTTTTGCTCCTTTTTTTATTAACTACTGGAACCATAATTACTGCTATATTCTTTAATTTTAAAGTTCCGGCTAAAGAAAATGCCTTGTTAAAGGAACAGTCCAAAATGGTTAAAAAAGAAATGGATTTTCAAAGTAAATTTTCTAAAGAGATGTTTGAAGTTAAAAGCCTTTTTGATTCATTAGAAGTAGCAGGTTCTAATCGTACATTTAACAACTCATTAATTAGTAGTAAGTTGGTAGATATGCAAAAATCTATTCCTACTAAAGACTCTACCTTTAGGTATGATATGTACACAAGAATTGTGGATTTACAGGTTGAACTTCAGAACACAAAAAAGAATTTACATGAATTAAGAGATGCTGAAGAAAAAATTAAGGAATATAAAGAACTATTAGACAAGTGTTTAGATGAATATAAAGATTTGCAACGTCACAATGCGCTTTTAAATTCTAGATCTAATTAATATAAAATACTTGAGTAATAAAAAAGGGTTTGAAAAATTTCAAACCCTTTTTTATTTACAAATACTAATCAATTATTTTTTTTCTTGCTCATACTCAGCGTCCCACTCGTTTCCATTATCCCCTTTTTGACCATCCATTTTAATTAAAAAGTTTTTAGCTGGAAAATACGGTTTCATGTGTACGTCTAAATAAACACGATCTTTTTGATTTGGATCTTGTTCAAATCTTTTAATTGAAAAATCTTCAATTAATTTATCAGGACCAGTTATGTTATCTAAAAACTTAACAATCTGTCCCATTAATTCTTTTCTAGTTTTAGCATTAAAGTTTTCAAAAGCACGACGATTTAAAAAGTCCATCAATACTTTAGTTACATAATCAAATACTCTAACTACAGAATAAGTT
Source organism: Olleya sp. AS48 (assembly GCF_038900355.1). Classification (NCBI taxonomy): domain Bacteria; kingdom Pseudomonadati; phylum Bacteroidota; class Flavobacteriia; order Flavobacteriales; family Flavobacteriaceae; genus Olleya; species Olleya sp. AS48. The sequence continues at coordinate 3,494 of NZ_JBBMRD010000009.1, forward strand.
TGTAATCCAAGATTATCACCATTAAATAAAGTCTTAGCAGAAAACGCCATAACTTTACCATACTCGTTAACCATTGGTACTAAACCTAACTTTTCTAACTGTGCAATTTCACTTTTCTTTAAGTCAAATCTTACACCATCAATCTCGTTAATTCCACCATGTTTTTTACCAGCTGTAACCTGAGACATTAATGTGTTATAAATTTTACCTGCTAAAGCACCAGAAGGCGGTACAAATAAATCGTCCTCTTCTCCTACCTCATCATGTTTACCTCTACCTACTAACCAGTTACAAGACATTATAACGTTAGATCTATATTTGTCTCCTCCAGTTAAGTTGGCTGCTTCAAACATTTCCATAACATCATCTGGCTCATCCAAGTGTGCAAAATCTGTTACTAACATTACTTTATTTTCGTAAGCAATTTTAGCCCATTTTTCAACTACTTTATTTGACCCTAAATAACCTGGTATAACTAATAAACCATAGTTTTCACGTAAGTCTAAACGATCATAAGATGCATTCAACTCCTCAGCTACTGCATCAATAAATCTAGTATTATCTAAATCTTTAACCTGATCTAACTCTGCATTAACTATAGATATATTTTTAAGCTTATCTGACTCAGTATTTTTGTAAAACAATGCTACTGATCTGTATGAACGCTCCAGGTCTCTAGTCGCATTAACTGCCTTACCTAGATTTTTTTCTAAAGATGCTCTTGCTATTTGAGAACGTTTTTCTGAGTCCTCAACAATATCTGTAATATTATCTGACTGTGATAACGCATTTGCCCATATCTCTAGGGTTTTCTTTAAGGTATCTCTGTCCTCCTTTTTAGCATTTTCAGTTAAAAAGATTTTTTTTCTTGCTTTACGACTTGGGTTCATGTTTTGAACACCTTCTACACATGCCTCTAATAAATCAAACCCACCATATTTAGCTAATTTTTCATTATTTTGTTCTAAGTGTTTAGCAGGATTCTCTACTGGACTAAACTGTTGTGCTTTTTTAGATTCAGCCATAATTATTTGTTTTCTTCAATTTCGGTTATTAATGCACGAATAGATTCTAATAAAGCAGCTTTTGCTTCAGCATCAGACAATGCAGCTTTTAAAATTTTATTAGTTTTTAATTGCTTAATTATCTTTACATACTGATCTTTTTCAGTATTTAAATCTTTTAAAAACTTACTTTGTCTAGTAATTCCTTTTGCTCCAAAATCACCAAGGTGATTAAAGTTTAAGGTTTCTTTTTTTCCAACGCCATCTTCATCTTCAAAGTCAACATCTATTTCAGGTTTAAAATGTTCAAAAACTTCATCAACAGTTTTTAAACCTTTAACAACTTCTGGTTTGATAGGTTGCGAATCTGTTAGTTTTTCAACTAACAAAGTTCTGTTTTGTGGTATTTCCTGAATGGCTTCATTAGCATCTGTTTGTACTTCTGTACCACCAAGTCCATATGTTTGACTCATAACTACGCGCTTTTTTTATTAATGTATGTTTTATAAATATAATACTTTTTTTGAACGAAAAAATACACTTATTAATATTTCCACTTTAACTGTTCGTTTTTATCGATATCTAGCACAATTTTTGTCCCTTTTTTAATCTTTCCTGAAATTAATAGCTTAGAAAGTGGTGACCTTAAATCATTTCTTATTACTCCTCTTAACGGTCTAGCTCCATATTTTGGGGTAAATCCTTTTTTAGCTAAAACGGTTATTGCTTTTTCCGAAAGTTCTAAACTAATATCTTGTTTGGCTAATGCTTTATATAAATCTTTGAGCTGAATTTTGAAGATCTTAGCTACATTATCCTCTGTTATTGGAGAAAATGGAATTATTTCTGTCAATCGTCCTAAAAACTCTGGTCTAAAATGGTTACCCATCATTTCTAATAAATCACTTGATTTAGGGATTATACCTTTACCAAAAGTTTCTACAATGTGGTTACTTCCAATATTTGAAGTAAATAATATTACTGCGTTAGAAAAATCGCCTTCTTTACCAAGTCTGTCATGTAATTTTCCTTCATCTAAAATTTGAAGAAAAATATCAAATACAGAAGGGTGTGCTTTTTCAATCTCGTCAAATAACACAATAGAATAGGGTTTTTGTCTAATTTTGTTAACTAGTAAACCTCCTTCTTCATAGCCTACATATCCTGGAGGTGCACCATATAATAAGGCAGCAGAATGCTCTTCTTTAAATTCTGACATGTCAAATCTTATGATATTAGTTTCGGTTTGAAACAAAAACTCGGCTAATGCTTTTGCTAATTCAGTTTTACCTGTTCCTGTTGGTCCTGAAAAGAAAAATGAGCCAATGGGTAATCCTGGTTTACTTAGTCCAGAACGCGACTCTAAAACTGCTTCTGTTATAACCTTAATTGCGTGATCTTGACCAATTACGCGCTGTCTTAATACGTCTTCCATATTAAGTAAACGTTCCTTTTCATCGGATTGCAATTTACCTGTCGGAATCCCAGTTTTGTTTGCTATTGTAGAGGCGACATCTTCTTTAGAGACACTTTCTTTTTTCTTACTAGCTAATTTTTCTAAAGTTTTTAAAATCTTTTCTAATAGTTTAAAGCCTTCTTTAGAGGTTTTAATGTTTTGATAAGTTAATGCTTCTGGTATTTCATCAAATAATAAATAGCTAAGCTTATTCTTCATTTGTAGATAAAACCAAGACTGCTCTAACAATAAATCTTCCTCTTTTAATGTACTTGTCTTTAAGGTTTCCAATTGACCTTTTAAAACTTCAATTTCTGCTTTAGATGTTTGTACCATAAACTTAATTGCAGACATTGTTCGGTCTATTAAATCTATTGCAGAATCTGGTAGGCTTCTTTCTTTATTATAACGTTTTGCTAGTCTTATTGCTTCGCTTATACTGTCTTTTTCAATATTTAATTGGTGATGATCTGTGTAGTAATTAATGGTATTAACAATCATACGCAACGCTTCATCTTCCGATGGCTCATGCAGTCTAACCACTTCAAATTGTCTAGATAAACCTTCGTCTGTTTCTATATGCTTTCTAAAGGCATCGTTTGTTGCGGTTCCTATAATGGTTAAATCTCCTTTAACCAATTCTGCTTTTAAAATATTTGCTAACCCTTGATTTCCAGAGTTTTTATCTGTAAGATTATTAATTTCATCTATTAACAAAATGGGCTTATCATGTGCTTTTACTGCTGCTATTACCTTTTTAAGTCTGTCCTCAATTTCTCCTTTATAACCTGCTCCAGATACTAAATGAATAAAATCTAATTCAAATACCTTAGCATTTTTAAGGTGTTCTGGTATGGCATCATTTAAAGTCGCATATGTTAATCCATTTAATAATACGGTTTTACCTACTCCTGGATCACCTAAAACCAAAACGTTTGGCTTAGAGCGTCTTCCTAAAATTTCTGTAATCATTTTGATTTCAGAGTCGCGACCCGAAATTTTTTCTAAACTTTCATTTTTAGCATGTAAAGTTTTATCCACGCAATACGTGTTTAAAACCGAATTATCTGAGACAGAATTAGCTTTTTGTGTTGTATCTATTTGGTCAGCAATTAAATTATCAACATTTCCTGAGTTTGCAAAATGACTTAACAACTCATTTGGAGTTAGCGTCAATGTTTTTAGTTGTTCATAACTAAAACCAACACCAGGTGTACAAATAGCTATTAAAACGCAAAACTCATTTAATGTTTCCGTTTTTATTTTAAGCTTAACACTTTCTGCTTCATAAAAGATTGCTGTTACAGCGTCATCGCCAGAAATATTATCCGATGGTTTGGAGGTTTTAGGTAAGGATTCCAAACGGACTTCTGCCCACTCTTCTACATAATAGCCATCTTGACCAATGCTTTCTAAATACTTAAGCATTCCAACGTCTTTATGCAGTAATGCCTTTAATAAATGTGCTGACGAATACTGTTTATGTGAGTATTCTTTAGCTATAGATTGCGCAATATGAATCGCTTCTTTTAATTTATCTGAAATTAATTGATCAGTCATTTAAACACTATATTTTATAGTGATTAAAGCTACTAAAAAAATTAAATTAAGTATTAGAATATAACGAATAATTAAATTTAAATTAAATCACACCTATTTTGACTTGTTTTTTTTATTGTTTTTATATGAAAAAAGTAATAATAAAAATCTCCTTTTATTTAATCAAAAAAGCCATATTACTGTTGTAATATGGCTTTGCACTTTGGCTAGTTATATTTACTTTTTTATTTTAAACCTGAAACCTTTACATAATCAATAATAAACTCTTGCGGAAAAATAGAATCGTCCACTTCTGGACCTCCAAAGTTACCTCCAATTGCAAGGTTTATTATTAAGTAAAAAGGTTTATCAAAAGGCCAAGTTTTTTCGTTTTTAATTTCTGGTGAAAAGGTGTACACTAAATTATCATCTATATAAAATGAAATAGAGTCTTTAGTCCACTTTGTTTTATAATTATGAAATCCTTCCTCAATATCTTTTATTGTTGTAATTTTTGTATTAACAGATTTACCATAACTATCAGGCGTATGTAACGTCGTAAAAATTTGATGTGGTGCCTTACCTACATATTCTAAAATATCAATTTCACCGCAAGCTGGCCAAGTATTAGTATCAATATCATTACCTAACATCCAAAATGCAGGCCATAATCCTGATCCTTTTGGCAATTTAGCGCTAACCTCTACTGTACCATATTGAAATTCAATTTTGTCTTTACTAGTGATTTTTCCCGAATAATACCCAACCGAATCCTTAGTTGCTTTTATTACTAGTTTTCCATCCTTTACTGTAATGTTTTCTTTAGTATAAATTTGTCTTTCGTTGTTTCCCCAACCACATAAGTTTGGACAACCATCTCCTAAATCGTAATTCCAATTAGCATCGTTTAATTGCGTCCCATCAAATTGATCTATAAAGTTAAACACTTGATTATTGTTGTCTAACTTTGTGTCAAGCTTAACTACTTCCTTGTTTTCTTCTTTACAAGCCAAACATAGCAATGCGACTACTACTAATTTAAATACTTTTATCATAATTTAAATGTGTCTGTTAAAACAGTTTTAGAGCTTCCTCCAATATAGACTTCAAAATCTCCAGTTTCGACGTTAAACTCACCTTGATTATTGTAAAAACCAAGTTCTGCTTTAGTCAAAATTAATTGAATAGTTTTGGTTTCATTTGGATTTAATTCAACTAATTCAAACCCTTTTAATTCTTTAATTGGTCTTGTTACACTAGCAAATAAATCCTTTAAATATAGCTGTACGACCTCTTTACCCTTAAATTTACCTGTATTAGTTAAGTCTACAGAAACTTTTATGGTTTCATCATCAGAAAAGGTATTACTAATTTTTAAGTTACTATACTTAAACGTCGTATAACTTAAACCATGTCCAAAAACATATAATGGATCATTTGTTTCGTCTTGATAATGTGACCAAAACACCACGTCCTTACCTGGTAAAGTAGGCCTACCTGTACTTTTGTAATTGTAATAAATTGGAACTTGACCAACGTGTCTAGGAAAAGTCATTGGTAATTTACCACTTGGATTATAATCGCCATATAATACTTGAGCAATAGCGTTACCACTTTGTGTACCTAATTGCCAAGCCTCTACAATTGCAGGAATATTATCATCTGCCCAAGTAATAGTTAAAGGTCTTCCATTGTTTAAAACTAAAACTATGTTTTTGTTAACTTTATAAACCGCTTCAAGTAACTGTTGTTGGACACCTGGTAAGCCTAAGTCTGTACGACTTCTACCTTCACCACTTTGATAACCATGTTCTCCTAAAACCATAATAACTATATCTGCTTGCTTTGCGTTTTTAATAGCTGCATCAAACTCACTTTTATCAGTGGTGTTTATATTTACTTCAATCGCAAATTCGGTTTTACCTAAAGCGACATCTGCACCTTTGGAATAGGTAATTGTGTTTCCTGAATATTGATTTAATCCCTCTAATACAGAAATAGCTGTGCTATCCTTAGCAGCTATACGCCAACTTCCTAATGGACTTGTTTTATCTGAAGCCAAAGCACCAATAACTGCTATTTTTTGACCTTCTTTTTTTAATGGTAAAAGGTTATTTTCATTTTTAAGTAATACAATGGACTTTTTAGCCATATCTAAAACTGCATCCTGAATTTCCTGGCTTCCAATGACTAGTTTCTCTCTGGTTTCATCCAAATATTTATAAGGATCATCAAATAGACCCAACTCAAATTTCACGCGTAAAATTCGGCTTACAGCATCATCAATAAGCTTGATATCCACTTTACCTTCGTTAACTAAACCTGCAAGTTCTTCTACATACAAATAAGATTCCATGTCCATATCAGAACCCGCATTAACTGCTAATTGGGCAGCTTGTTTACCATCTTTAGCATAACCATGAGCAATCATTTCTGTAATTGATCCCCAATCTGAAACCATAAAACCATCAAAACCCCATTTTCCTTTTAAAATATCGCGTTGTAAATATTTGTCTCCAGTTGCAGGAATACCGTTAAGCTCGTTAAACGAATTCATAAACGTTCTCACACCTGCATCTTTGGCAGCTTTAAAAGGCGGTAAAATAATATTGTTTAACGTGGAAGTCCCTATGTCTGCTGTATTGTAATCACGTCCAGCCTCTGCAAACCCATAAGCTGCAAAGTGTTTAGCACATGCTGCAATTGAAAAATGAGAAGATAGGTCGTCACTTTGAAACCCATTTACCCTAGCAATTGCAATTTTAGACCCTAAATAAGTATCCTCTCCTGCACCTTCCATAACGCGTCCCCAACGTGCATCTCTAGAAATGTCCACCATTGGTGCAAATGTCCAGTTTATACCTGCAGCAGACGCTTCCTTAGCTGCAACTTCTGAAGATTTTTTAATCGCTTCTAAATCCCAACTTGCTGATTCTGCTAATGGAATAGGACTTAATGTTTCGTAACCATGAATTACATCAAAACCAATGATTAAAGGAATCCCTAGACGCGTTTCTTCTACTGCAATTTTTTGCACAGCTCTTACGTCCTTTACACCTCTAACATTAAGCATGGAACCAACATATCCTTTTCTTAAATGTTCGTATTTTTTAGCTTGGTCTCCATTTTCAGGAACAGGACCTGTTACATCCCAAAACCCATTATACTGGTTCATTTGACCTATTTTTTCTTCTAAAGTCATTTTGGCTAGCAAATCTGATACTTTAGTTTCGATATCCGAATTTTTAGAGGTCGTATTGGTTTTTAAAGCTAAGTTTTTCTCATTATCATTATTACATGATATAATGAGAAAACTAGCTAAGACTAATACATAATACTTTATTTTTTTCATATTTATTGATAAACTCTAACATATTCAATTTCCATAGACGATTGTGTAAATGCTGGATCTATGTCTCCACCAAAGGTTCCTCCCATTGCTACATTTAATATTAGGAAAAATTCACTATTAAAAGGTGAAGCACTAGTATTTGTATAGGTATGATATACTGTATCATCTACCAATATTTTTATTACATCTGGAGTCCACTCTACTGTATAATTGTGAAATTGATTAGCAACAGCATCTACAACCGTTGTACTACCATCTGCACTACCTGCAAACGCTTCTGGATAATGTAACGTACCATGTATTGTGTTTTGCTCGTTACCTTTATGTTCCATAATATCAATTTCTCCACAAGCTGGCCATACATTTGTCTGATAATTAGCACCTAGCATCCAAATTGCAGGCCAAGTTCCTCCTCCTGTTGGAAGCTTTGCTCTAACCTCTACACGACCATAAGTAAAATCATAAAGACCTTCTGATTTTAATCTTGCAGATGTATAACCACTTCCTGTTGAGATTGCTGTAATTTTTAACATACCATCTGCTACTTCTGCGTTTTCTAAATTGTTGGTATAGCTTTGCGCCTCTTGGTTACCCCAACCATCAGTACCATTACCTAAATCGTAAGTCCAATTTGCTGGGTTTGGTGCTCCATTGGTGTCAAACTCGTCTGACCAAACTAAATCTGTATAAATAGTTTCGAATCCTGTGGTGGCTCCTTCCTCTTCAGAAGTTATTATAAACCACCAATCAAACTCGCTGTTACCATCTGTTGTTCTAATAGTAAACTCGTTAGGTATATCACGACTAAAGATTTCATATTTATGATTACCACCTGTATAGTATCCAATAAAACCTAAGCCTGTAATGTTTATTGTTTCTGCTCCTCCAGGTGCTGTAATTACCCAGTTTTCTGAATAATCTTGATATGGATAGTTTTCTATATCTGCTCCAACAGGTGTCTCGCTGTGTGGACCTAATTCTGTAATTAAAGGTTCTCTTCCAAAAACAGTACCTGTTACATCCACTGAAGGATCGTCATTAGTGCTATTTACGATGTGTGTAAATGTACCATCTGCATTAAAAACATAACGATCATCATACATTCCTGTCGTTGCTTTCTCTCCAGGACCAGCTGCATACCACTCTGCAGCAACCTCACCTCCAACTGGTCCAAGACCAAAATGCGCTTGCTTTTCTGACTTAATTCGCCACGTTTTAGAACCATCACCAACCAATGCATTTAATAAATCTGCTGGAGGAGCGTAAGTTGCTAAAACATCAATATCTATAGTAGCTGTTGAAGAAACACCACCTGTACCATATGCTACCACTACTACTGTGTACGTATTAACTCCTAAATTTGAATAGGTATACGATGTTACTCCTGAAGGAGCATTTTGCTCTGCATTACCAAAACTAAATTTATAACTTAATGCATTATCTGCTGTTGCTGTAAAGTTAACCACACCACTACCATCTCCATTTGGATTAGTTGCATCTTGACCAACTATTTCTGGTACAATAACAATATTAGATGGTGCGACGATGTTTCCGAAAGTCTGATCTTCTTCTTGGCAACCTATAAATAAGGCTGTTACAAGAATGAATGCTATTATTTTAAATTTATTTTTCATCTTCTATTTTTTAATATTAACTGCTATAAATAAAGCATAGATCATTAACTAGTTGCTTGATAAAGAAACATCGTCAATATTAACCATACCTATTTGTGCTCCTAAATCAAAAAGAACACGAGCATCTGGTGCTCCAAAATCCGTAGCTACCAAAGTCAATGTATAAGTTGTTTTAGTTGTAGTAATATCAACCGTTTGTGTAGCATTAGACCAAGGGTCTGCACTTAAACCAATACCAGCAACAATTGCTCTATCTACATCTGACCAAGCATCAAAAGTTAATGTGTAAGTATTACCCTGAATAATTTCTAGCTTTTGACTAAGATTTACGTCATAAGAATTTCCTGCTGTTGCAACATCTACTGAATAATATGTATTACCTGCTACTGTAACCACAGGTATTACAGACGCATCATCAACACCTATTATCCAAGAATCACTTCCATTTTCAAAATCACCATTAACGACAGTGTTACCTGTGCCTATAATTAATGATACATTATCAATATTAACCATACCTACTTCTGCACCTAAATCAAAAATTACACGAGCATCAATAGCTCCAAAATCTGCTGCACTAAGTGTTAAAGAATATGTCGTACTAGTTGTTGTAATGTCTACTGATTGTGAATCATTAGACCAAGGGTCTGCACTTAAACCAATTCCTGCAACAATAGCTCTGTTTACATCTGACCATGCATTAAAAGTAAGAGTGTAAGTATTACCTTGAATAATTTCTACTTTTTGACTTAAGTTGACATCGTATGAATTTCCTGCAGAAGTAACATCTACAGAGTAGTAAGTATTACCACTATTAGTTACCACAGGAGCAAGAGCTGCATCATCTACACCAATTATCCAAGCCTCGCTTCCATTTTCAAAATCACCATTAATTAACAATCCATCATCAAATGTTCCAGTAGAAACACTTTGCTTATAAAAGTAAAAGTTGTCTATATAAACTATATCTGCAACAACATCTGCATCAATTAAGATTTGTGTAATTTTTTGCGTGTTGGCTAAATTTCCGCCATCAAAACCTGTCATGTCAATATCAATACTTTGCCAAGAACCACCTACTGTTGCTCCTAAAGATTCGACATCCTCACCACCATCAATGGTATTAACAATTTTAACTAATAATTCGTTTTCTGTTCCTGAGGGTACCCAATAATCAATATGTAACATTTCCATAGCTGAAACATCTACTCCGTTATCATAGTTACTTACCATACCAATAAAGTCTAAATTGGTTAATCTCCAAACATTATCACTATCTACAGTAGTAGCCTCAAATCCAGAAGCAGACCAATCCGTAGGTAATTCGTTTAAAGTAATATTAGCATACGCATCACTAAAAATAGAAACTACATCACTAGCGTCTCTGTTAGGAGGCGTTGGAGCTGGAGTTAAAGGAGCTAATATTTCTGTTACTTGAAATTCTTCTGTGTACGAAATAGTATCTACAGACCCACTATTAGCTGTTACTGTAATTGTGTAAGTCCCAGCTGCATCATATACAAATGATGTTACGTCACCAATATTAGATGTTAAAACCGTTGCTGCTGCATCTCCAAATTCTACTTGATAAGACACTGCAAAATCCGCTGTAGCAGTTACATTTACTTGTCTAGACACTGTTGGGTCATTCTCTATTGTAACTACTAAGTTTTCTGGAGCTTGAAATGACACTACGATAGTTTGTGCAACAGTAGTTGTTTTACCATTTATACCTGAAGCAGCAATTACGATGTCGTAAGTTCCTTCTAGATACGTGTTTTGAGTACTTTGTCCAGGATTTAAAAGTCCTGAATCTGCACCTGAGTCATCACCATAATTAACTCTAAAATTAGCTACATTTTCTCCTGTTGGAGTAATGGTAACTAAACCAGAATTATCTTGAGCAATACTAATTACTGCTGCAACATTAGTTGGTGCTGGTAATGCACTAACATCTGGTAAATCATCATCTTGAGAGCAACCAATTACTGAAGCTACTACTATGAATAAACTAAGGATGTACTTAAAATTTTTCATGCTATGTTGTGTTTTAATTTTCATATTTATTTTTTTAATAACCAGAATTTTGTGTCCAACGATTACCTGTTAACTCTATTTCTATTTGTGGTATAGGAAAAACCTCATGTTTGCCTGTCGTAAAACCATCAATTTCTGAAGCTGCACGACCTGTTCTAACTAAATCGAAAAAACGATGTCCTTCACCTACTAATTCCACACGACGTTCTTGATAAATAGCATCTGTTAAGGCACTACCTGTAGCTGTAATGTTGTGATCCATATCTCCAAATGCGCGTTGTCTAACTTGATTTAAATAATTTTGAGCTCTGTCATCTGCTATAGATCCTCTATTTAAAGCTTCTGCAGCCATTAATAAGACGTCTGCATACCTAATAGCTCTGTAATTATTAGGGTTGGTCAAGTTTTGATCACCAATATTAGAATCGCCTTGACGCGCTATATATTTTCTGTTATAATACCCTGTGTGCTCATTACCTGTTCCAAAAGTTGCACCTGTTGCTGTAGCCCAAGCATTAATATCTAAGATTGCAGTATCTATTCTTGGATCATCACTCTCAAAAGCATCCACAGCTTCTTGAGTTGGTACATTAAAACTAAAACCGGAATCAAACAATGGTCCATTATAATTACGGATTCCGTTAAAACCAACAGCCACGTTACCTTCACTACACTGTAGACAACCAAACCCTGCACCTTCTAAATCTGCATATTGCACTTCAAACACAGACTCGATACTATTCTCATTATCGTTTTCAAAAATGGTTGTGTAATCTGCTACTAAATCATGAGGTCCAAAATTTATTAAGTCTTCTAAAACAAGAGCAGCAGCTCCAAATTTATTTTGATACAAGTAGACTTTACCTAATAATGCTTCAGCAGCTCCTTTAGTTACGCGTCCTAATTGTGTTTGCGTATATGGTAAATTATCTGCTGCATACATTAAATCTAATTCAATTTGCGCGTAAACTAATGCTTTAGGTGTACGGTCCACTTCAAATTGATCTCCAAATAAGAAACGTTGATCAACTACTAAAGGCACATCTCCAAACCATTTTACTAATTCAAAATAGTAATAGGCTCTTAAAAATCTAGCTTGTGCTAAAACATTTTCTTTTCCGCTAAAGTCTATTTTGTCCTGAAATTCTAAGATGTAATTCGCACGATTAACACCTGCAAACATCCAGCCCCAAATTGAGCGTAACTGTTCGTTATTAGCAGTATGAATCATATCATCAATTTGCTGTATTCCTGGCACATCTGTAGCACTTTCACCTCCAGCTAAAGTATTATCTGAAGCGATTTCGCCTAACATAACATTTAAATAGGTTGATTGTAATAAATCGTATGCACCAATTAAAGCATCTTGGTAATCTTGCTCTGAATTAAAGTAGTTTTCTGAACTTTCATTTTGAGAAGCGACATCCACAAAATCATCACTACACGATATTACTGTAAAAGTCGAAACTAAAAAGACGATTATATATTTTATTTTTTTCATTGTTTAAAATTTTACGTTTGTTCCGATTAAAAATGTTCTTGGGTTTGGATAAAAACCACTATCAATTCCGTCTCCTATTGGAGCTCCATTTGATGTCGTTGGGTCAAAACCTCTGTATTTTGTTAATGTAAAAGCATTACTTACAGACGCATAAACCCTGATATTATCTAAACCTATATTTTGTAATTTATCTTGATTAAATGTATAACCTAATTGTACATTTTGAGCTCTGATGAATGAACCGTCTTCAACAAAATAATCTGAAAATACACTATTAGAAGTTGCGCTATTTGTTACTCTTGGATCTGTGTTTGATGTTCCTGGACCAGTCCACCTATCTAAAACATAACTTGTAAGATTAGTTTTGGCACTGTTTCTATCATAGTTTCTAACAATATCATTACCTACTGACGCAAAGAAATAGGTTTGAAAATCGAAATTTTTATAATCAAATGATAAATTTAAACCCATTGTAACATCCGGAATTGGGTTACCTATAAATGTTCTGTCATCTGCATCAATAACTCCATCTTGGTTAACATCCACAAATCTTATATCTCCAGGTTGTGCGTTAGCACCTAAGTCTAATTGTGATGGATGCGCATCAACTTCGGCTTGGTTTTGAAAAATTCCATTGGTTTGCATTCCATAAAACACACCTATTGGTTGTCCTACTTGCATTCTAGAAGGTGGATTTGCTTGACCAATACCAAAGCTTCCTCCAACTTCATAACCTATGCTATTGTTAACTTCAACTACATTATTATTTAAAGTTGAAATATTATAGCTTACATTAAACTTAAAATTATCAGATAATTGATCTTTATAAGATACCGCAAACTCTAACCCACTATTTTCTACCGTTCCAGCGTTTACAATAGGATTTCCTGATCCTGGAGCAGCTCCTCCTAATATTAACGAACTTTCAACAGGAAGTAATAAATTTTCTGTGGTACGTTTAAAATAATCTGCTGTAATATCTACTTTGTTGTTAAATAATCTTGTTTCAAACCCTATATCAAATGCTTTTTGCTCTTCCCATTTAATTTCTGGATTAGATATCGCACCAACTGCTGTACCAAGTGCTAATGCATCATCTAAAACGTAAACACCTTCACCATCTAATAATGATTCAAATCTAAAACCAGGAATTCTATCATTACCTAAAACTCCATAAGAGCTTCTAAGTTTTAAGAAATCTATGGTATTACTACTTGATAAAAAGTCTTCATCAGAGACAACCCAACCAATTGAACCTGAAGGGAAAATTCCGAATTTATTTTCTGGACCAAAAGCTGTCGAACCATCACGTCTAACTACTGCAGAGAATAGGTATTTTCCTTTATAGTTATATTGCAATCTTCCAAAATAAGATAATAATCTAGAATCGAAAAAACGATTACTTATTTGAGCATAAGGATCTGTAATGGTAGTAGCATCATTAATATCTGCATCACTGAACATTGTATTTTCAGGCATACCGTCTCCAACAGATAAGTAATAATCTCCTGTTGATTTAAAAACTGACGTCCCTAAAGTTGCTTTAATATTATGAGTATCATCATTTAAAGATGTTTCATAATTAACAAAAGCATCAAACGTATAATCTCTAAAAAAGTTTATGCCTTCTGTGAATTGTAAATTTTCGGTATTATCAAATACAGAACCATTTCCATATTCTACTATAGGGTTAAGACCTCTTGTTCTAACTTCTGAGTAATTCCATTGGTAGTTAGCTTCTGCACTAAAGCCTTTTAAAAACTTATAGTTTAACCCAAAAACACCACTTAGTTTATCAACTTTTGTTCTATTAAATGTATTTTCGATTTGCTTTAATGGGTTTACAACCTCTATTGGATAATTAGCAGAAGAAGTATACTCTCCATTTTCGTCTCTTGGCGCATCTGTTGGTGAAAAGTTAACTGCATTAAATAAAACAGATCCTAAGCCACCTTCTGGTAACGCTTTTCTTAATGTCCCAGTATATATAAGATTAGCCTTTAAGTTTAAACCTTTAATAATCTCTAATCCATAATTAGCACGTGTTGTGTAACGCGTAAAATTAGCTTTACTACCTCCTATAATACCATCTTGAGTTAATAAAGACGCTCCAAAAGAGTAGGTAGATTTTTCAGTACCACCACTTGCAGTAATAGCATTATTAAATATTGGTGCAGTTTCAAACACCTCGTCTTGCCAATCTGTTCCTTTATTTAATCCAAATGTATCAGGAAAAGGTAAAGTACTTCCGCTAGCTGCAGCAGCTTCGTTTTTAATTAAAGCATACTCTGTAGCATTTAGTAATGGTATTTTTCTAGTCGTTTGTTGAAAACCAACATACGAATCATACTGAAATGTCATTGGTTTATTTTTGCGACCAGTTTTAGTCGTAATTAAAATAACTCCGTTGGCAGCTCTTACACCATAGATACCTGCTGTGGCATCCTTAAGTACTGTATAACTTTCTATATCACCTGGATTTACAACACTTAAATCTTCAATAACATTACCATCTACTAAGATAAGTGGTCTATTGTCACCATTAGTGGATACACCTCTAATTCTAATATTAGATGCACTACCTGGAGCACCAGATTGTGATGTAATATTAACTCCAGCTACTTGACCTTGTAAGGCTTGTTCTATACGTGTAGGTTTAAGCGCTTCAATAGTTTCACTAGAAACCGTTGATACTGCTCCTGTTACTTCTTTACGTTTTTGAGAACCATAACCTATAATAACCACTTCCTCTAGTGCCTCAACATCTTCAGTTAGTTGCACATTAACTGGATTACCATTAGTTACTACTACCTCTTTTGTTTTGTAACCTATATAGGAAAAAACTAAAGTTGAATTTTTAGATACGTTATTAATAGTATAATTACCATCAAAATCTGTGGTTACACCATTAGATGTATTTTTAACTAGTATATTAACCATAGGAATAGGTAATCCATCCTGTTGACTAGTTACATTTCCTGTTATTATATACTCCTGAGCAAAAGCAGAGAAAGTCATTAAGAATAACAAAAAGGAGAAAAAAGTTTTTTTCATGTTTAAAAGTTTTTGTGCTTTTATCAAATTTAAGCAGATATAATGCTGATTTGATAATTTTAACCGCTACAAAAAACATACATCACAAAAAAAAGTTAGTTTAATTATCTAAATCTCATTAAAAACAAGCATTAACCTTATTTTAACATTTATATAAAGAAAGTCCATTATTACTAGTAAAATTAGATTTGTTGTGGTAATGTATAGGTATTTCAACTAATTGTAGTGTTATTATATACTTAAGATGTAGTCTGTTAAATTAACATCATGCTCTAATTCCATCTTTTTACGCAAACGATATCGTTTGACCTCTACACTTCTTGGAGATATATTAAGTAAAGGAGCAATCTCTTTTGAAGATAAATTTAGTCTTAAATAAGCACACAATCTTAAATCGTTAGATGTCAAGGCTGGATGTTTGGTTTTTACCTTTTTCAGAAAGTCTTTATCTGCATTATTAAATGCTTCTTCAAACAAATTCCAGTCATCTTTATTATTAATATTTTTATCAATAATCCTAATTACGGATTTTAGATTAGTACTTTCTACCTTTTCATTTAGCTCGCTTTTAATGGTATTTAAAAATTCATTCTTTTTAATCAAGCTCATGGTAGAAATTGCTAATTCTCGGTTTTTATTGTCAATTTCTTGTCTTAATTTATCATTATTTAAAGCCATTAATTGTTGTTTAGTTTCTAAATCTTTAAGCTCTAACTCACGTTTTGATTTTAGGACTAGTTTTTCTTTTTGCTTTCTATAATACAGTTTATAAAAATAATTTATTAAAAGAATAATAATGAAACCCATCACACAATAGACCATTATCATTATGTTGGATAAAAACCAAGGCTTGTCTATTGTAAATGTAAAACTGTCTTGATTAGTCACCTCTACACCTCCTACTCTAGCCTTAACAATAAAGGTATATTCACCATAGGGTAAGTTTTTATACAATACTTCTGCATTTGTACTCCATGTACTCCAATCCTCATACAAACCTTCTAGTTTATGCGAATATTCTGCTTCTAAATATTTATCATACTCTGCAACACTGTATTTAATTTCGATGTTATTCTCATTATTTTTAAAAGCATTTTCATCTTTTAAGCTAATTAACCGTTTCGACTTTTGAAGCGGTGTTTTATTTATTGTATTAATTTCAACTTGATACGTTTTAGGTTTTATCTTAGAAAGATTTAAAGTTATATAACCTTTAGAAGTCCCAAATAAATATAAATTAGGTTTTAGGTTAAAGATGCTTTCGTAACCTGATAAACCTTCCCTAAGCGAACTTGGCAACGCTATGAAGGAAATATCTGGCGTTGTGCTTAATTTACCTGGACTTACGTAATTAATCCCTTTTTTAGTAATTAACCATAGTGCATTATTTGCCTGATCTGTAATAATTTTACCTGAAGAATAGCCTTGCGTTTTATAAATATTACTTAAAACAGTGTCTTTAACAAATGTATTATCCTCTAAGTGCTTTTTAAAAACACCTTTATCTGTTGCATAATACAACGTGTTATTATTAGTTGTTAATGAAGAAAACAAGCCTTTTTCTAAAGTTTCAATTTTAGAAATTTGTGTTGTAGTTGTGTAATCCGAATCTATTTTAATTTTAAAAACACCTTTATACTCATGATTTACTAATATTTCATCCTTTTTAGAAAACACAAAAAATCTAGACGAATTATTAAATCCTTCAATCTTGTTTCTAAATTGCCAAAGACCTGCTTTTTTTTCTAAAATATTAAGACCATTATAGTTACCCTGTATCAATAAGTTTGGATTATCACTAATTGTTTTAATATCCCAAGTACCTTCTACTGATGCAATACGATTTGCTACATTGTTATTAATTATAAATGTGCCTGAATTATGACCGCAAAACAATTGATTATCAATAATTTTAAGACTCCATACTTGACCGTTAGTATTGACTACAGGTTTAAACGCTGTTTGACCTAATTTTTTATAAAACAATCCTTGATTAGTCCCTAAGTACAACGTATTGCCATAAATTAAAGAGGTATAAACAGTACCCAAAACACCATGATCATCGTTAAATATTCTGAAAGGAGAGTTAATATTTACACAGTTTATACCATTATCTAAAGCTAGCCAAATATTACTTTCTATATCCTGAAATATTGACAACACAGTATTGTTGCCTAATCCATTGGCTTGGCTAATTTTTTGAAAAATATTACCATTTACATCAATTTGTATAATTCCGTTAGAGATAGTCCCTAGAATTAAGCTATCGTCATTTAATTGCAGGCTACTATATATGCGATACTCTTTTAATTGCGAGTTTAAATTAGCATTCCAGTCTTGTACTGCATTATTATTTATTGTTACAATCCCATGATTTTGAGTAACAACAAGCAAGTTGTTTTTTAATGTATAAACACCAGCTATTATCTTATTTTTAAAATAATTAGATTGTAATATAGCTTTAGGTTGTCCATTTTCTAATTTTAATAATCCTTCTATTCTATCCTGATAATAAATGCTATTATCAACCTTAAACATCTTGATTATACCAGCTTTAGATTCTGTAATTTTAAATTGATCGGTTTTAGTGTTATAAATATAAATGCGACTAAGCGATTGAAACAGTATCCAATCATCTAAATGAGTTATTTTCCAAAATTGCTCGTCCTCCAATAAAGTGCTACTAATTTTTTTAGAAAGTGAGGTGTATTTTAAATCGCCAACATCTGTTCTGGTCCAATAACCAAACTCCATATAACTACCTGTATAAACCCTATCACTAACAACATTAACAGATCTTATAATGGTCTGATTTGGTGATGGATATAAAATCCATTCTGAACCATTAAACTCTAATAATCCTTTAGAATTTGCGACATAAATATGTTTGCTCTTACATTGGGAAATTTCCCAATTTTGATTTTCGGCATTGTATTGTTTGGGAGAAAAATATTGTATAGGAGGTAAATCTTGTGCTACAGATTTTGTAAACAACATTAACAAACTTAGTAAAACTAGGGGTTTACTAAAGTCACACCAATTATTAGGATTAAATTTAAGCATTAAGCAATATACAACTTTGTATGGTTAAATTATACAACGTAATTAAACTATACTATTGCTTATGTGCTATTAAAATTACTTTTACATAATTGGTGGTGGTACCATTAAAGATAATATTGTAATAATTATGATTGTAATTACAATGATAAGACCATTAAATTTCCGGTTACTCATAACAAAATTTTTATTGGTGAACAGTTAACACTGTGTTAGTATGTAGTTGTTTTAAAGTTGAAAAAATGTCTGATTTAAACACTCCCATTTTTCTTAATAAATGCGGTTTTTTATCAATTACACACATAATACCATCTAAATGCGATTGCGCATAAGCCTTTAAATTATAAGAAGACGCTGTGTAGTGTAATGTTGCTGTATGTCCTGAAATTTCTTTTAGATATCCTAGCATAGTCTCTAAATTTTTAGATGCGCAATCGCTTATAGCATTTTGTTTTGCTAAGATTAAAACTGTAATTTCTAAATTGGTGTTTTCCAAAATATTTAAAAACTTGTCTATTTGACGCGTGTTTATTTGCTGTTTAAAATCTGAGGCAATAGTTATATTAATCTTATTGCTTGCTGAAGCATGTGGAGGCACTATTAATACTGGACAACATCTAATTTTTTCGACTATATTTTGTGTTATTTTTCCTAAATTTTGTTCCTTTTTACTTGTCAAAATAACCAGATCTATGCTTAACTGTTTAATGTTTTTTTGAATGCTTAATACTAAATCAGAACAGTCAGATATTGCAAAAAACTGATGATTTAATGCTGGACAATTTAAAGTGTAGCGCTCAACTAGTTTTCCTAATTGCTTTAACGCATTCTGTTTAGGCTTATCAAACCAATCGTCGTCTGCTTGAAGCATTTGTATGGCATCTAAACCATTAACATTGTATGAATAAGTATTTAAAAAATAAAAGTCGCAGGTTTCGTTTTTAAATAGTTTGATCACATAATCTATAGTTTGAAAACTATTTAAAGTAAAATCTGTTGGAATCAATATTTTTTTCATCTTATTACTTTTTAAATTAATATTTAGCCTATACTTTTAACTGAGTTATCGTTTAAACAACTACGGTCACTTTAGCTACCTTTTATACCTTGCTAGCATAGTATAAAACCTAATTCTAAAGTCATGAAGCTCGTTTAAAATTTGGATATACTGCTGCCTTTTTAATTCGTGCACCTTGGCACGACTATCATTATATTCTGTCTTTCCGTATTCTATTTCATTTATAATCTCTTGTTCATATTTGCAAAAATCAGCCATGCTTAAGGTGAATTTTCTGCGTAAAGCCAACATATTATTAGATGTCTCTATATTTTTTATTAGTTGTTTTTCTATAACATAAAAATGTTCAAACTCTTTAACCGCTAATTCTAGTACAGAAATCCAATGATTGGCCTCCTTACAATCTTTAACTAAGCACACGCGTCTGTGTGTCTCTATTTTATAGGCTGAAGCTGTATTCAATTATTAATTAACTTTTAAAAGCGTGAATTTACCTTGTACTTTATTAAAAAACTCGTCCTTAAGTCTTCTGTATTTATCTAAATGATACAGGTAGCTGCGTCTATAACTTTCATGCTCTGTGATGTATATCATATCACATTGCGTGTCTTCACACTCGATGATATTTAGTCTTGATTTAGAATAAGTGTTTAATGCGTTTAAAAGCGTTTCGTTTTCTATCTCTTTTTTCTCAAATTTATTTGCTACACTTTTGTCATCTAACTTATCTTTTAATTCGTTTTTACAAATATTGATAAGGTTAGACAGTTCTTTTTTTATGTATTTTAAATGATTAATCCAATTGTCTAACTCCATTGTATTAATTTTATGTGTCACATCTACATTAGTATCATGATCAAAAATTTGTATGTTTTCTGTTTTCATAATAATCTATTTTAAATATTTATATCAACACCTTTTAAATTCTCCTGCTTTTGGACATCAATAATTTTAATTTTTTGTGCTCCACCAGGAAAATCCCAATCAATTGTATCATTTTTAGAATAACCTAAAAGCGCTGCTCCCATTGGAGCTAAAACGGACACTTTGTTAAGTGCCACGTTTTTGTCCATAGGTATAACCACTTGTAATTCTTTTTCCCAACCATTATCCGACGCTATAGTCACTATACTATTAAAACGTACTATATCCTCTGGTACTTGGTCGTCATTTACAATTTGTGCAGTCTTTAACTCTTCTGATAACTTTACTAAAGATTTAGTGACGCTTGTATCATCTCCATAACCCGAAATATTGAGTATGCGTTTTAGGTACACATACTCTTTTTTTTCTAATATTAAACTTCCGTACTTCATCTTCTTTGTTTTAAAATCAAGGAAAAATCCCTCTTTGTATGTATGCTTTTTCTATGCGTTGTATGGCTATACAAAATGCAGCTGTACGTAAATCCACAGTTTCATTTATAGCATAATCAAACACTTTATTAAAAGATTCATTCATTTTTTTATCCAATTTGGCCATCACCTCGTCCAATTGCCAAATCTCTCCATTTCGGTTTTGTAACCACTCAAAATAACTGCCTACAACACCACCAGAATTACATAAAATATCAGGTATAATTGTAATACCTCTTTCTAATAAAATCTTTTCGCCTTCAACATTTGTTGGTCCATTAGCACCTTCTGCAATTAATTTTGCTTTAATTTTTGGTGCATTTTCTTTAGTAATTTGGTTTCCTAAGGCAGCAGGAATACAGATATCACAATCCAAAGCAAAAAACGTATTGCTATCTACTGTTTTAGAATCGGGAAAGTTTACAATACTACCATCGTTAATTTGACTGTATTTAAATAAGTCTTCAACCTTGATGCCATTTTGATTTTGAATACTTCCAGAAGCATCTTGTACTGCTACTAATTTTGCACCATCTTTTTCTAAAAAATGAGCTGCCCAATAGCCAACATTACCAAATCCCTGAACAATAAACTTTTTACCAACTAAACTAGTATTGCTTTTTTCTGCCCAAAATTTAATGGACAAATACACACCATAACCTGTTGCTCTGTCACGTCCTTCTAATCCGCCACTTGCATCAGGCTTACCTGTTACTACATGTTGATTTGCAGTACGTTCTGCTGGTGGACGTGTACTCATGTAAGTATCTGCAATCCATGCCATAGTTTGACTACTAGTGTTAACATCTGGAGCAGGAATATCATGCTCTGGTCCAATATTATCCGCTAACGCAAACGTAAAACGTCTTGTAATACGCTCTAACTCTGATTGCGAATATTTTGAAGGATCTATTTTAATACCACCTTTACCTCCACCATATGGCAAACCTGCTAATGATGTTTTCCAGGTCATCCACATCGCTAATGCTCTAGCAGCATCAATATCCACTGTTGGATGGTAACGTAAACCACCTTTATATGGTCCTAACGCATTATTATGTTGCACTCTGTAACCTGTAAAAATCTCGACGTCTCCATTATCCATTTTTACCGGAAAGTTGACTAAAATCTCGTTGTTAGTAATGCTTAATATTTTTCTAATATTTGGATGTAAATTGATATGGTCGGCAGCACTATTAAACTGCTCCATAACATTATCCATCATACCTCTTACAGGTACTTTTTTTGTTACTTTTTTCAAATCTGCTGTTACTGTTGTCATTGTAAAGTGTTTATTATTTTATTTGAAATAGCGATTGATTATTGATCTTTCGTGATATTTTTGTGAGATATACTTATCTCTAGATTGGCTTTTATTAGATTTTTTTTCTAAAGAATTTTTACTGCCAAATACTGAAACTATTGTGTTAAAAAACATAGCTTTTATTATTAAATGATTAAACTAAAACTAACTCTTGATCTGGTTGTTTTACTTGTTGTAAAGTTGGTTGGTTTGGTTTAAAGGCATCAAACTCGCTACAAGACCAAACGGTATCTTTTTGGGTTGTCAATACGCAAGAATTGCGATGGATACAATCTGGGCAAATATTAAAATGACTCATAGGTGTAAAATTTATAATCGATTATACTCCAATTTGCAATGCTTGTGCCAAAGGAAATTCACACACTGCTACAAATGCAAAAAACCCTTTAAAATAAAGGGTTTATAGAATAATATAGTATAAAATACAAAATAACAAGTGGTACATAATTACCCAACTGGGTAAAAACGCACCAGTTTTAAATAGCTTATTCAGATAATTTTTGACGAATTGTTTTTCTGTCTATTTGAAGAATTTTGGCAGCTTTGGTTTTATTGTTTCCAGTAGCTTTTAATACTTTTTCTATGTATTGCTTTTCAATAACTTTTAAAGGTTGTAATGTGTCCGAAGTGTGTTGTATTGTATACTTTAAATGCTCTGGCAAATGACTAACGTCAACGGTTTTATCACTTAATATCACTGCACGTTGTATGATGTTTTCAAGTTCTCTAATATTTCCTGGCCAATCGTAACGCTCTAATATTTTTAAAGCATCTGGAGTTATTTTTACATAGCCATCTTTATACTCGACGCCATATTTAAATAAAAACTTATCAACCAATAATTTAATATCGTCTTTGCGCTGTCTTAAAGGAGCCACATCTATCTCTACCACTGTTAATCTGTAATACAAATCTTCCCTAAAAGTTTGCTTTTGAATCATGTCGCGTAAATCACTATTGGTTGCCGCAATTATTCGTAAATCTACTTTTTCAGCTTTTGTAGATCCTACTTTTACCACTTCTTTTTCTTGTAAAACACGTAGTAATCTAGATTGCACAGTTAGTGATGCGTTACCAATTTCGTCTAGAAAAATAGTACCACCATTTGCAGCTTGAAAAAAACCTTCGCGATTAGTTTCTGCTCCTGTAAACGCACCTTTTAAATATCCAAATAGCTCTGCTTCAAGTAAGTTTTCTGGTATTCCACCACAATTTACTGCAACAAAAGGCGCTTTAGAAAACTTACCTTGGTAATGGATGGCACGTGCGACAAGCTCCTTACCTGTACCGCTTTCACCTTTAATAAAAACTGTTGCTTTGTTATTTTTAACACGTTCAATAACTTGAATTACAGCATTAATTTTGTCGGAATGACCTATAATTTCGCCGTAAGGCTTATTATTATTAATTACTGAATTTTTAGATGATTGCGCTAGATTATCTGCATTTACCAAATATTTGTCCAACGCCATTTTAAGCTCGTCTTTAGTAAATGGTTTGGTTAAATAATCTACTACACCTGATTTTATGGCAGCCAACGAATCTTGAACCGATGGATAACCTGTAACCACTAATTTAGGCAATTTAGGATAATGCTCTGACACAAATTTAATAAGCTCTGAGCCATCCAATTCCGGCATTTTTAAATCGGTTATTAATAAATCTATAGTCGAATCCCTTAAAATACTAACCGCTTCTTTAACAGAAAGCGCTTTAAACACATGATAATTCCAAGATTGTAAATGACGCTGTAATAACTCAAGGATATTAATATCGTCGTCAACTATAAGTATGTTTTCTTTACGTAATTGCATTAGAAAATATTATTTTGGGAGTGTTATGGTAAAGGTAACGCCTTTATTTTTATTATTTTTTGCAGTAATAGTTCCTTTATGCGATGCCACAATACCATGGACGACACTTAATCCTAATCCAGAACCGTCACCTATAGGTTTGGTAGTAAAAAAGGGTTGAAAAATTTTATCTAAATCTGCTTGATTAACACCTTTACCTTCATCTTTAATTTTTAAAACAATTGCTTTTTTACTGGTTTTAGCCTCAATAGTGACCAACCCTTGTTTTGGTGAAAAATAAATAGCATTAATTAGAAGATTAAAAATAATTTGGGTTAATTGTATTGGATCTGCACGCAGTAACAAGTTTTCTTCTTCTATTTTAACAACGTATTTGACCTCTTCTTTTCTAAAAGTAGCATCTAATAAATTTATGGCACTTTTAATGTTAGGCACCAAATTTACTTCTTTCATTTCCTGAGGCATTTCGCAAGCAAAAAACATTAATTTTTTAACTACTTCTCTAGAAAATATGGCGTTTTTAATAATCTTATCTAAATCCAAAGAGGCATTTTTATCTGTTTTAAAATCCTCTTTTAGCAGCTCTGCAAAGCCTAAAATATTAGCCAAAGGGGTATTTAACTCGTGCGCTATTCCAGCTGTTATTTCGCCTAAAATACTTAAACGGTCGGCATGTTCCATCTGACGTTTCAAGGATGTTTCGTTTTTCTGAATTTCGATACGTTCTAGAAAACTTCCTATTTTTAAAGCTATATTATCTAACAGTAATTGCTCTTCGTTTAAGAAATCCTTTTGAGAATACTGTTCTTGATTTAAATAGGCTATTAACTGCCCTTTTTCTTCATTAAATAATTTTATTTTAGATTGAATACTAATGGTACTTTTTATAGCATTAGCGGTTGAAATGCTATTATTTTCAGTGTGAATCTGAATATTTGTTTTTTTAGGATACTGAAATCCTTTTTTGATGCTAAACACTATGGCTTGCAAAGTATCCTCGATTAGCTCTTCGTTTGCGTTTCCTATTATTGAAGATACCTCATAAAGACAAGTTAACTCCTTAATACGTTCTTTTAATGCTTTTTCAGTGGTATTCATTGACATTAATTTTAAAGCAATTATTTAATTTACGTTTTGAGTATCAACTTATATTTTTTTTAAATATAGATATTCTGACGTTTTAAAAATCACGTAATAAAAAGCAAACAATAATTTAAAGCCAGTTAGATTTGAGCCTAATTCTAGTTTTGATATAGCGTTTTCTTTTGTGTTAATTTTAAGTGGTTTTGTTTTGCACCAATCAATTTTTGCATACACTTCGTTTTGAATAGGATCCACTTGAAAAGATTTGGTTTCTCCATCTCTAATAGTATCTGTTTTTTTGTTATTTATATAAATTTCGATTGCTCTAGCTTTATTAGCATATTGCTTTATTCGTTTAATCTCAATTATACTATTTGACATTTTGTAGTGAATTTTGATTTATTACAACAACCATCTAAAAATATAATAAACTGTTTATTTAACATACTACTTTAACTTTTAAACTTGATTTGAATTAAAACTATTAATAACAGAAAACAAAAAAGGTCTAACCTATAAGTATTAGATTAGACCTTTTTAAATGTATTATTTAAAACCGCTTTTACTGAATATAATTTTTCAGGATTTTTTTAAGTAATGCGACATCCTCTGTAGTATTGCGTTTTAATTTTCCTTTGTTATCCGTTTCAAATAAAGTGTAGTCAATGGTCACTAAATTGATATCCTTTTTAGAAATCATTTCTTTTCTTCTGTGATTGTACTTTTCTATTTGTTGACCTCTAGTGATACCACTTGTGGTTAACGCTTCTAATTTTTCTAATTGCGCTTCGGTTTTATTTTTCTTTTCAGCGAATTCAATTACTAAATTAGCGTCTTTATAAAACGCAGCTACAGGTAACAATGTTCTTGTTTTACCTTTTTTATGCATATCTCCAAACAACCAAGCAAAGGTATGCTTGCGTGAAGCTTCTTCCTTTAAAACCTCATCACATAAATTAATTATGTAAAACTCGTCTGTACTTTCGCGTTTAGCTTTAGCAATATCTTTTTTTGAAACTGTACTAATATTTTCGTTTTCAGGAAATGTAGCACCTTCTCTTAAAAAGTACCAATAGGTAGCTGCTTCGGCACGTTCTGGATGTACCCTTGGTATTGCTTTTAGGTTGTCCTCTTTATCTAATACTCTCAGGATTTTTCTAAGTGGTAATCCCTTTTTTTGATCTTTTACAAAAACACCTGCATTAATTAAATCAGACATGATATCTTTTGCAGGTATCCAATCTTTATCTGTATTAGTCGCAAAGTAATGATCTATTACTTTATTAATTTGAGCGACTTTATCCTCGTTATTACGATTATTATTCATTTTTATAACTTTTTATATTACTTGTATTAACTACAAATAAAACGCTGCAAGATAAGCCAATATTTTTTTGGATTAATTATCCTGATTATTTAATTAAAAAATAATTTTTAAACCAACTACTTAAGTGATATTAGACTTAAAATTACTGGTTATTATATTTACAAATAACATAAAACCTTCTGTTAAAACTAACAGAAGGCCTTACTAACTTAACTAAAAAACTACTATTAATAAATTACTTGATATTAAGGTTTAAAGAAAATACTGTTATCGAGGTTGTACCAGAACTTGTAAGTCGTTGTCCCCAAATCTCAATATAATCGTTTGGAGCCAGCTCTACTGTTCCAGAAATAGACAAACTGTTAATGTCTGAAGTATTATTTACACGCATTAAAGAGTTAGTTTCTACTAAGGTAGTTCCAGTTACCGTTACCCCATTTTTTCTAATAAAAAAACCATAAAAATTCCCGGTAGTTGTATTACCTCTAACAGACAACGAGGCACTAATCTGAAAAGTTCTAGTCTTTTTCCCTAAGTACGTTAGCCTGTTATCCGTACTAGAACTCATCCTTAATAAATTTACTGCTGTTGTCGAATTTGATCCTGAATTACCTGTCAAATTTAAGGGATTATTATCTGTAATATTTTGTACAAATCCTGTTGTTATTGTACCATCATAATAAATGTTACCTGTTGCTACTTGATCTGACTCCACTGGTATACCAGGACAATCAACTGTCCATGCATTATTAAAATTAAATCCTGCATACGATCCAGTACCATAACGCTTAATATATTGAGTACTTGTACCACTAAAACTAACTCCTGTTAAAACACCATTACTTACCGCAGGATTGCTAGAAACATCAATCCCTATAGCTGAGCCATTAACCTCTGAAAAACCACCTTGTTTTTGAATAATATTAAAGGTCCCTGTAAATGTTTCATAAGTACCGGAATTTGAAGACAACCATCCCATATTACTTAATAATAAGTTGGTAATATTATTGTATATGATACCTGCTCCGTTTCCAACAAACTGAACAATACTTACAAACGCTAATCCAAAACCACTAACAGTACCAATAGATCCAGAACCATATACAACAGCATCCCTAAAAATTAAATTTTGTGTATTTGCTCCGGATAAAGCAAAAATAGTACCACCTGGAGCTGTCAAAGAAATCCCTTTAATACTTCCTCCTGTAGATCCAACAAACATTGTTCCTCCAGCTTTAGATAATACGTCTTCGTTTGTATCAAACCCAACGATATACGCGTTATTTAAATCAATTGGGTGCAATAATGCAATTGTACCATTAATTTCGTACAAAGTATCTGAAGATAAAAGATAAGTCGATCCTCCTCCTGCTACTAGCTCTGCTGCTAAATCTGCTTCAGATTGAATTAATTTATGCATGCTACGTTTTGCTGAATCTATTTTAGACCAAACGCTAGATTTGTAGAAATAAAAAGCATTTTCGGTTGTATCATACACTAGTAATCCATTAGCTGGACTAGAAATTGCTATACGTTGCACAGATGTCATTCTTGGTGCTAACATCCCTTTATCTGTGGATGATATATCTAACATTGAAGATACTTCTGGATTTACAGTACCAATACCAACTTGGGCAATAGCTACACTTGATACACCTGCAAATATTGCTAGTGTAAGTGTTATTAATTTTAGTTTTGAAATATCCATAATTTATAGTTTTTAAAATTTTATGAAATCGTTTTTATTATTGAATTTATAGCGCGATGAACTATTTAATTATTAAATTTAAAGAGACTAACAGTAGACTTCCTGCACCAGAATAACGTTCGGCCCAGACCTCTATATAATCGCCTTGATCTAACTTTACAGACCCAACAACAGATACAGCTCCTACATCGTTATTGCTACCTACTTGTCTGTATACTTTTGAATCGTTTTGAACAACTCCGTTTTTTGCTATGTAAAAAATATAGATGGAACTGTTATTATCACCTTGGAAGGAAATGCTACTAGAAATCTGAAAACTTCTAGTTTTTACTCCATCATAAACCAATCTATTGTTGATTGGTGCACTAAATCTAAATAAGTTATTAGAATAAGATAAGCCTTCTAATTTTGTTGGTACTCCAGATCCTATTGATGTAAAATCTGTTTGAAAACCACTACCAATAGGAGATTCTAAATGTATATCTCCAATTGAGGCATCATCCGTTTCTAACTGTAAACCTGTTGCGTCTACATCCCAATTGCTATTAAATTTGTAGCCTGCGTACGTGTTTTCTGTGTAGCCTTTTAACCTACTACCACCTCCTGTAAAACTTACTTGTGCAATAGATGCAGAAATATTAATAGTTGGGTTACTGCTTACATCTATTCCTGTTTCACCAGAATCTACAACTACGCGACCATTGGCTATCTGTAAGTTACTAAATATACCTGAAAACTTCAAAAATGTACCACTATTTCCGTCTGTCCAAAAGACTTTATCCATATAATAATTAGAAATATTTGAAGCTGATATACCGTCTCCAGTCCCTAATACTTGTAAAACTTCAAAATAAAAAGTGTTTAAATTATTAAATGTTCCGACAGAAGAAGCACCTACTATTACTAAGCTATAGGCAATTAGATTTTCAGTTCCAGATCCTGAAATATTAAAGACTTGCTGGTTATTACCACGAATGACAATATCTTTAAAATGCCCTCCTTTTGAGCCACTAAAAAAAGTTGCTCCAGAATTATTTACTAAGGCATCTTCACCTGTATCACGACCGCTAACGTAAGCACCATTTAAATCGACTGGAAAATCAAAGTTGATATTTCCGTTTATTTCGTACAAGTAATTTTCGTTTAAGACATATTTTGATCCTCCACCTGAGACTAATTCATCTGCTAAGTCTGAAATGTCTTTAACTAACTTATAGTTACTACGTTTGATTTCTGCTTTTAAAGCTGTCCAAACATTGCCATCATAAAAGTAAAACACATTAATATCTGTATCAAACACTAACAATCCTTCCGCTGGATTAGAAATTGCTATACGTTGCGCAGAGGTCATTCTTGGTGCTAACATCCCTTTTTCTGTTGAGTTTACCTCTAACATAGCAGATGTATCTGGAGATAATGTTCCTATCCCAACTTGAGCTACTGCCTGAAAATTTACACTAATAAAAACTACTATTAGCGCTATACTGATTTTTAGTTTTAATATACTCATAATTAGTAGTTTATTATTTTTTGAGTTAATTCACCTGTTGTTGTTACAACCTTTACAAAATATATTCCTTGGCTTTGATTAAAAGGAATTTTCACTTTGTTGGAGTTATTTATATTATCATTTAACCTTGAAATTTCTTGCCCCAAAACATTGTATATCGTTATGTTTTTAAGTTGCATTCTATCCTTATTATTAACTACTACATTTTTGTTTCCATCATAAAACACCGTAAGATTAGACAACGTCTGATCCGTTGTTGATAATGAGTTTTGAGGCACAAATACTAAAGAGTATCTGTCTAAGTGATTACCAATAGGCAGGTTTACATTAAAATTAGCATCAGATAAATTATGTGTTGTATTTAGAATATTATCTTTTAAGTAAATCGTGTGTTGAAAATTTTCAACCTCATCAATCATTATTTGATGTAATCCTGTTTCTGATATTAATATGCCTAAAGGAAACTCCATAGTATCGTTAAAAGCATCAACACCTTGAATTGCATATTTTTTATCTAAATCTTGTTCAATTACAAAAAACATTTCATCATCTCTGCATATTTTAAGTAATGCATCATAACCTGGATTATAATTTACATCTGCAGTAGAATCTGGTAAAAAACCTAGAAGTAATTGCCTATGAAACCCTTCTGGATCTTCATAACCTAATCGTATAAATTGATCCTGATTTTCTGTTTGATCATTTTGATTTCTATAAAAAATAGCCTCTCCTTCTGACTCTTTTTTAAAGTCCCTTTGAGAGTTATTAAACACTATGGATCCTGACGCATATGCTTTAATAAAAAAGCCTTGACCAATTGGCGCATATCTTTTTGGCACAGTAATACTTCCTGCAGAACCCAATCCTCCAATTAAAGTAGAAAACACTGAAGGTGGAGTTCCTCCTGTTAAATTTCTAATAGCATAACCACCTAAATAATTAGATAAGATATGTGATGTTGATCCACCATCTACCCAAAAATATAATGCATCAAATACCGTAGCGTTATCCAAAATAAACTTATTAGTATCCAAAGCAGATGGATATGGATTACCTACTAAAGATTCCTCTCCTACATTAATAGAAAATGTATACTCTCCATTATTAGGCGCACCATAAAACACGTAATTTTGATCAGCTCCTGAAGCTCCAGAACCTTTCATGGAGAAACCCTCTCCTGGATTTAATGCACTGTTTTGATCTAACGCTACCCAGTCATAATAAGATCCAGACCCTTGTATGTACTTGTATAACCACATTGTACTTATGGATAATGGCGTTGTTACTTCTCCTGAAACATTAGTGATTGCAGGTAAACCGTTATAAGGAGAACCAGAAATAAATGCTATTTGTGAAGGTGCAAAAGGATTAATGTTAGCATCTGTACCATCATACATACCTGATAATAATGAAAACGTTCCGCCATTGTTAATAGGTGACGTCCAATAATTATATTTGTAAGCCGAAGCATACCCTTGTTGATCCACTAATATTTTTCCTGAGGAAACTGCATTAGCGTCTAATCCAACGTGGGATTGTATTAATTGAGACTCTCCATTTAGTCTTACATCTCCATTTACCAAATTTAGTCCATTAGAAATGTTTAATAAAAATCCATCCGAAACAGACAATCCTTTAGTATTTGCAGCTGTAATATCTACTTCTAGATTATTAAAGTTGATTGTATTTGAAGATCCAGAAATACTTAA
Organism: Olleya sp. AS48; assembly: GCF_038900355.1. Taxonomy (NCBI): domain Bacteria; kingdom Pseudomonadati; phylum Bacteroidota; class Flavobacteriia; order Flavobacteriales; family Flavobacteriaceae; genus Olleya; species Olleya sp. AS48. The sequence goes on from NZ_JBBMRD010000009.1 coordinate 34,979, forward strand.
TAATGGGTTTGTATTGCTTTTAAAATAGGTTGTCCCTGAAGTGGACGTTGTTACTCCATTATTTATAAAACTATTGTTTAGGTATAGGTTACCGTTAGTACTTAGCGTAGCACTAACTTTGTTTGTGTATTCATTTTCAAAATACACATCTGTTGCATTCGAAATTTGTAAAACACCTTCGTTTACAATTTGCGAATAAACACATAGTAGATTAAAAATAATTAGACAATGAGATAGAACATATTTTTTTCTCATAGGTAGTAGGTTTGGGGATTATTAAGGGATTAGTAAAAAATAGTTAGTTATTATTAGTTTGTTTTACATCAGCTATCTTTATCGTATAATTCAATATTTTCAATAGAATATTGCTTTGCTGTCTCAATATCATTGCAAGTTATATGTGGTGTTAAGGGATCGTATATTCTTTTATAAGACGCTATTAATAATTTGGTTCCTATTGAATTTAATATAAATGCTTCAGATATTCTTAATTTAATTAAGTCACTAGATTTAGCTATAAAGTTTGCAGCCTCTGTAGAGAATGTACCATGAAACCCTCTTAAGTCTATTATAAAAGACATTGGTCTACCGTTACACAAGTCCATTATTACGCTTACATATTTTTTTGCTGCAGTTAAATCAAAAATGTAATAGTCCTCAATACTATTAAATTTAAGATTTATAATATTATTATCATCTTTCCAAAATTTTGCATGTCCTACTGTTTGTATGTTTTTCATGTTTTTTTTAGTTTAATGAGTTATACGTTCGGTTATCCTCTATGCAATATTGTATTGCCGACTTATTACATTTAAAAATCACATCAGGAAGTGAAGGATTACAAATAAAACTTTGAATGTTTAATAGCATTTTTAGTTTATAGGAGTTAACTAAAAATGTTTTAGACAACACTAATGATTTAATTAATGTATTTTTAGATAAAAACGTAAATACCTTAATAGCGTTAGAAAAATTTAACTCTTTTAGGTCAATTAAAATTGGCATGTGCACATCTTTAGATAGCATAAATATTTTATTTAAAAAAATGTGCTCGATATCTTTTATTTTATTATCATCTAAATCAGTTAAATCATTCAAAATTTGGCAATAGATCACATCTTGATCTACCCAAAACTTGAAATTTTCAATTAATTTATCGTCCTCCATAACTATTGATTTGTAAAGTTTAAACCAATACGGATGCCACAAATAATTTTTAAGCAAAAAAAAATTACAAAACATTGATTTACAGTGTTTTATAATTTTTAAGAATTTATTACTAATAAATAAAGTGTCGGTATTCCGTGTATTACTTTTGTGTAAACAGACAACTCACGGAATACCGTTAGTTTTAATTAGGCTTAACTATCCCTAATTTGTTCATTTTATCGCGTAATGTGCTAGGTTTTAATCCTAATGCTTCAGAAGCACTGTTAGATCCACTAATTTTCCATTTACAATCTTCTAAGACTTGTAAGATATGATTGCGTAAAACTGTATCTAAATTTAGGTCTACACTGTTAATGCGTTGCTTAGATTTTTGATTAGTAGTTTCAAAACCGGGAATAATTAAAGTATCGCTATTAGATAGTATTAATGCGCGCTCAATTAAGTTTTCAAGCTCTCTAATATTTCCAGGCCAATTGTAAGCTTTAAGTTGGGACATCGCATCATCAGATATATATTTGATCTGTTTTTCATAGGTTTTACCAAATTTATCTACAAAATGCTCTACTAACAATGGAATATCATCCTTACGATCTCTTAAGGCTGGAACCGCAATTGGAAAGACATTTAATCTAAAGTATAAATCTTCTCTAAATTGCTTTTTCTCTATCTCTGCCAATAAGTTTCTATTGGTTGCTGCAATAACGCGTACATCTAATTTTTTAGATCCTAATCCACCAACGACTTCAATTTCTCCTTCTTGTAAAAATCTTAGAATTTTAGGTTGCATGTCTAATGGTAGTTCTCCAATTTCATCTAAAAATAATGTACCACCATCCGCAAGTTCAAACTTACCAATTTTGTCACTAAAGGCTCCAGTAAACGATCCTTTTTTGTGACCAAATAATTCGCTTTCAATTAACTCTCGTGGTATTGCAGAACAATTAACTTTAATTAATGGCTTGCTGTTTCTGTTACTTATATTGTGTACAGCTCTAGCCAACAACTCTTTACCTGTACCAGATTCTCCTAATAATAATACTGTAGCATTAGTAGGCGCGACTTTTTCTATTTCGTTTAATACATTACTAAATTCTACACTACCATAAACCATCTCTTCAAAGTTAAAAACCAGGTCAAGCTCGTTACGTAAATAGACGTTTTCTTGCTCTAATTGGTTTCTTAAAACGTTTAACTCTTTATTAACTTCTAATAGTTTTTCATTGGCTAGAGCTATTTTATTTTCTGCAATCTTACGTTCCGTACCTTCTACCATTAAAGAAATTATACTAGCAATGGACGTTACAAAACTCTCTTCGTCTGCATTAAAGGTTCTATTAGTGGCTTTAGTTTCAAAACTTAAAATACCGTAATGTTCATTTTGACCATAAATTACAACATCAATTCTTGAAGAAATATTAAGAGGCTCAAAAAATTGTTTAGCAAAAGCTTTTGTTATGGGATTAGATCTTACATTACTAATGTTAATACTAGTCCTATCTTTGAAAGCTTCAAAATAATTGGGGAAGCTTTCTTTTTTAATTAATAACGCTTCACTATCAAATATTTTATCTTCTGCATTGTAAAACAATTTACTGACTAACTCTGTTTTATCCATCTTATATTCCCAAATGGTTACTAAATCTGCTTGCAAAGCTTCTGCAGATGTAATAGCAATCTTTTTTAAGGATGCTTCTAAATCTTCGCCAATAAGACTTGCTAATTTTAATATAACATCTTTTTTCTGCGTGGATTTTAAAGCGATTTGTTTTAAAGTTTCTTTTATTTTTAGTTCTTCAGAGATGTCTTTTATAGTAGCAAATATTGCAATAACTTCATTTTGGTTATTATAAATAATACCTGCTAAAAACGACGCTGTAAATCTGGTTCCATTTTTTCTAATAAATTCTAGTTGAAATGAAGGTGCTTCGCCATTTGCTACTTTATCTTTAATCTCCATCATAAGCTCATAATCCTCTGACCTTGCGAAAGGGTAAGGTAAATCCATGCCAAGAAGTTCCGCTTCGGTATATCCTAATAAATCACATAGTGACTCATTAACCTTCATGATAGTACCATTAAGATTAACCATTAGTAGACCTTCTTGCATTGACATTACAAGGCTTTCAGTAAAATCGTTTGCTATTTTTAAATCTATTTCTGCTTTTTTACGGTCGGTTATATCTTGGATTGTTCCAACAAAGCTTGATGGAATATCATCCACGTAAAAGACCTCTCCTAAACCATGAATCCATTTAACTTGTTTAGTTTTAGTACTAATAATTCTATATTCTAAATCAAACTTTTTATTTAATTTTTCACTTTTTATTACTGCGTCTTTTATTATTGCTCTGTCATCAGGATGCACTATATTTTTCCAAAAATCAAATGATATTTTTTTATCCGTTTCATACTCAACTATTTCATTAAAAGTATCCGAAGTTTTAGCTATCAAGTTTATAAGGTCAAGATTAAAACTTCCTATTTTGGCTATTTTTTGAGCAGTAGATAATGATTGTTCACTTTCTTTAATTTTAATTTCGGCAGTTTTACGCTCTGTTATATCTTGGATGGTTCCAAAAAAGCTTTTTGCTTTACCGTTTTGATAAGATACTTCTCCTAAACCGTGTATCCATTTTAATTTATTATCGGTTTTAGAATAAATTCTATATTCCAAATCAAACTCTTGTCCTGTTCTTATACATCTTTCAATCTCAGCACTATTTATTTCGGCATCTTCTGGGTGTGTGATATCTTTCCATAATTTTCGAGAAATAGTATCTTTTTTCTCTAAACCAGCAATCTCTTTAAAGGTTATTGAGGCATGAGCTAAACTGGTTTCTAAATCTAAATAGTAGCTTCCTATTTTAGCTATTTTTTGAGCTTCTAGTAATGATTTTTCATTTTTCTGCAGTTTTAATTCTACTGCTTTACGCTCTGTAATATTTTGCATAGTCCCTATCATTTTAATAGGATTAGAGTTGTCATCAAATAGCAACTCTCCTACACCATGTACCCAAATTTCTTTTTTAGAATTATATTGAATAACACGATACTCTTTATTAAATCGTGTATTGTTTTTTACACAGCTATCAAAATAATTTAAAACGTCTATTTTGTCTTCAGTATGAATAAGATCAACCCAGCTATCTATTGTTCTAACGAAGGATTCATCTATTCCTAAAATTTGATATAACAACTCAGTACAATCCCAAGTCATTGTTGTTAGATCCACAGCATATGATCCTAGATTTGCAACTATTTGGGATTGTCTTAAATTATATTCGCTTTCTAATAATTTAGCTTCTGCTTTTTTACGTTCTGAAACATCACGCACTATAGCTAGAACTTTACCATCCTTTTGAAGTTTTGCCGAAACCTCAACGTCTATTATTGTTTGGTCTTTACACACTAGTTGTCTATCAAAGACAACAGCTTCACCTTTAAGTATAGCGTCACGGGTTACGTCATTTTGAATAACATCTCCAATTATAAAATCTTGAATTTTTAATTTTAAAAACTCCTTTTTTGTATATCCTAGTGTTGTGTAGGTTGCTTTATTAAAGTTATGAATGACTCCATCATAAGTGTAGGTCAGGATAGCATCTGTAGCTTGCTCTACTAAAGACTCATAAGACTCTTCTTTTTTCTTTACTTCTTCAGCCATATTAAACTTTACGATAGCCATTTTTGCTAAGCTTACTGCAGAGTTTAATTCTCTTATGTTTTCAAAAGTCGGCGTTTTTACACTGCTACTATAAATTGCAAAGGTACCAAAAACCTCATTTTTTTCAGAAAGTATTGGAATTGACCAACACGATTTTAAATCGTGGTTAACTGCTAAATGTCTATAATTTTCCCAAAGCGGATCTGTACTTATATCAGATACGATGATTGGTTTTTTTAAATATGCAGACGTACCACAAGATCCTATATTCTCGCCAATTTTTAAATTTTTAATCGCAGCACAATAGTCTTTTGGCAAGTTTGGTGCAGAAATTAGCCTTAAATGCTCCTTATCGTCTTCAAGTAAACTAATGGATAAATAAAATTCTGGACGTAAGGATTGGTAGTTATGTATAATGTGATTAAACACCTTTTTAATTGAGGTGTTATTGGCTATTAAATCTAATATTGCGTTTTCATTAGTTAGTTTTAACTCTATTTTGCTACGCTCAGTTATTTCTTTTTCTAATTCTAAATTTTTTTGTTCTAATTTACTTATTAGTCGTTTGCTATATAGTTTTAAAACTTCTTCTTCTGTAAACTCGGTATTATTTTTTGCTTTATTTTTTGGGTTTGACGTATCCAGAAGTCTTTTTATTAAAGCTATTATGTGATCTGGATCTGTTGGTTTTCTTAAAAAGCGTGCTGCACCTAATTTTAATGCAAAGTCTTCATCTACCTTTTCAGTATAAGTAGAGGTATAAAATACAAACGGGATATCTTTTAATTTTTCATCTTTTTTGCAAGCTTGACAAAACATGTAACCATCCATTACTGGCATTAATATGTCCGAAATTATTAAGTCTACCCTATTTTCGGTTAATTTATCTAATGCTTCTTTACCGTCATTAGCTTCTACCACATTATATCCTGCTTGTATAAGAATTACCCTTAATAAATATAGATTTTCAAAAACATCATCTACTATCAAAATTGTTTTCATACCTATTTATTTCTGGTTTTTTGCAAGATACATTTCTTGCATTTGGTTTATAAATGTATCGGGATTTATGGGTTTTTCTATATAACCATCCGCTCCTACTTGCATCGCTTTTTCTTTATCACCTTCCATTGCATATGAGGTTACAGCTATGATTGTGGTGTTTTTTGGTAAATCACTATTTCTTAGCTGCTCACATATTGCATAACCATCCATGTCTGGCAACTGTATGTCTACCAATATTATTTCTGGATTATTTATGTTTGCTAATTTTAATCCTTCAGATCCATTGTAAGCTTTTAAGACTTGGTATTGATTTTTTTCAAGTAAATAAGATAACATATACATGTTTTGCTTGTTATCTTCAATTATTAAAATAGTAGGCATCATGGGCTTTGATGATTAATAATGGTAATAGCTTTATAAATATATTATTTTTTAGTATTTAAAATAATTTTTGACAGTATTATTTACTACCAGAAGGCATTAATGGTAGTGAAAAGGTGAAATTACTACCTTCTCCTAAGGTGCTTTCTACAGATATTGTACCTCCTAGTTTTTCAATTAAGTTTTTACTTATTGACAAGCCTAGACCTGTGCCTTCATGGTGTCTATCCAAACCACCTTCTAACTGTGTAAAAGGCACAAACAGTTTATTGATGTCATTTTTATGTATTCCAATACCTTGATCGATAACTTGTGTAATAAGATTATTATCTTTTATATCTACTTTAACTGTTATGGTTCCTTTTTTTGAAAACTTTATAGCGTTAGACATTAGGTTTAATAATACTTGTTCCACTCTGACCTCATCACTATTTAAAACAATATCTAAGGTTGAAATTTGAGGTAAAATAGTAATTCCTTTTGCTGAAGCTTGAGGCTGCAAAAAGTTAATTGTATTTTCTAATGAAGCTAAGTAATCAAAATTATTATAAGTCACTTTTAACTTACCTGCTTCAATTTTAGAAATATCTAAAATATCGTTAATTAAACCTAGCAGATGCTCTCCGCTATTTTTAACCATTTTAATTTGCTTTTTTTGTTCTGGATTTAATGGACCAGCTAACTCTTTTAGTAAAATACCTGTAAATCCTATAATAGAGTTCATTGGTGTCCTTAACTCATGCGACATTGTGGCTAAAAATGCAGATTTCATTAAATCTGCAGATTGTGCTTTAGCTTTTTCTTTTTCTAACTCTAAGGATTGGAAATTTAGATCTTCAAGCAAGTTTAGTAAAGCATCCTTACTATCTTTAAGCTCTTCTGTCCTAACGTTAACTAACTCTTCTAAATTGTTTTTATATTTTAATAATTCTTTCTCGTTATTTATTCTTTCTGTAATATCTGAGGCTATACCAATATATCCAAAAACATTATTTTCTTCATCTAAAAGCTTTGTAGCCTTTACGGTCAAAAATGTGATTTTACCCGTATTATCTTTAAACCTAAGATCTGTTTTAAATTTGATATTTGATGACATTGCCTTTTCCCATTCTGCAATCACCTTTTTTTTATCCTCTGGATGAAAAGCTTTTAACCAACCTTGACCCATAGCGTCTTCAAAACTAATACCTGATAATTTAATCCAATGTTCGTTTACATAGGTACACTCGCCTTTATGATTTATGTTAAATATTGCAATTGGCGCGTTTGAGGTTAAACTACGATACAATAATTCGCTTTTTTTAAGTACCTCTTCATTTTTTATTCGTGCTGTGACATCTTGAATTATTCCAAATGATTTTTCTGGCATTTGATTTTTATCATAAATGGTTTCGCATTGTTCGTCTATGAATTTAATTTGATTGTCATCTAATTTTAAACGGTATGTGATGCGATATGGTACTTTATTTATAAGCGAGTCCGAATATGTTTTGGATACAAAATCCCTGTCTTCTGGATGTATAATATCCAACATTGCTTGGTGTGAAACTTTAAAGTGTTTTGGATTTTTTTTAAAAATTCTAAACATTTGTTTAGACCAAGTAAGCTTGCTAGATTCTAGGCAAAGCTCCCAATTACCTAGTTTGGCTATACGTTGGGCTTTATTTAGGTTAGACTCACTTAGTTTAATTTGTCTCCTACTAGTTTCATATACTTTAGTTAATTGTGACTTTTGCTTTTTAAGCTCGATGTTAATTAATTTATGAATGCGTTCCGAGCGTCCTGCAAAGTACCAAACGCCAAAACTGCTTAATAGGGTTAATAAAAATCCTACGATAGCAAAAATAATTGCTGTATTAAAATCGTGTTTTGTGGGAATCACATATAGCTTCCACTCGCCAAATGTCATCTCTATTGGCACAGCATACGCTTTGTAACCAGATACATCATTATCTAAAAAATAGTCCTCTTCTCCTGTCTTTTGGTTTACTCTAGATAATTGATAGATGTATTGCTTATTATTGGAAGGATTGATATTTAAATCTTTAAAAAAAGTTGATAATTTGGTTACTACCGCAGAAAATCCAGCAAATTTATAATCAATAATAATGGGTTGGCGACTAACCATTCCAATACCTCCTTGTTTAAGGTTAACTGGGCCTGCAATAAAAAAATCGTTTCTTTTAATTGTTGCTAAAGCACCACTACTAGCCTCCTTACTATCTATAATATTATACCCAATTACATCATTATCTTTTAATGGATAGACATGGGTTATAAATCCTTTACGATCTACTAACTCTACAACATCAAAATATTTACTGCGACTTAACAACTCTACAGCTATATCATCAAAATCTTCCGGAATCCCATTTCTTTCTACTATATATGCAAGAGATTTAGTTGCTGAAAAACTAAACATAATTAAAGATTGTAATTTTTCTTTAATTAAATTTACTTGATTAGAAATTTCTCTTTTTTGATTGTTTTCGTTTATATAATATTTCTGGAACGTTATATATTGCGTTAAAAATAACAATAGTGCAAACGTTATAAAACCTGCAACTAATGGTTTTTTTAATATTGAATAAATTGGACTACGCTTCATATTTAAAAAGAATCAAAAAAATTAGGCATTATTGTTTAGTTAAGTTATCGTTTTCTTCTTTTAATTTTCCAATTCTATTTTTTAATTCTTTCATTTTTAATTCTCGTCCAATAAACAATTTATTCATACGCTGTAATTCGGCATTTTTGATATTTATCTCTTCTGTCCTACTATTAACAAGCTCTTCTAATTGATGTCTATATAAATCTAATTCTACTTCTGTTTTTTTACGATTAGTAATATCTCTAATCGTGCCAATTATAAATTTACTTCCATTTGTATCAACATATCTTGTTTTTCTTGTAGAAATAGTTCTAGTATTGCTATTTTTAACAGTAAGGGTTTCTTCACTTATGTTTTCAATTCCCGTTTTTAAAACTGCTTTATCTACTTTTAAAAAAGTTTCTCGCTCTTGTTCTGTTACGTCTTCGGCTAATGTTTTACCAATTACAAATTCCCTATTAGTCTCAAACATTTTACAAAAGGCATCATTTACTAAGATTAAACAGCTTTGGTCATCTTTTACAAATAATGGATCACCAATGTTATTAATTATTGCGTTTAAATCGTTCTTGCTTTCAGATAGTAATTCTTCTGTTTTTTCTTGTTCAGAAATATCTAGAAAATAAATAGTTATACCTCCTTTAGCTGTTGGATAAAATCGGCAATCATACCATTTTTCATAAGGCTTAAAATGTCCTCTAAAATATTGTGTTGTTTGGGTTTCAATTGCCTTGCAACATGTTTTGTAAAAAGGGTGTCCTATGATCTCTGGAAATGCTTTCCAAATGTTTTCGCCAATTAAATCCACTCCTTTTTTACCTATTAATTCTATTGCTTTATCATTAATGTAGGTATAACATAAATCTTCGTCTAAAGTGACAAATCCATCAGATATATTATTTAAAGTGATTTGTAATTGTTGATTTATTTTTCGCTCTAGTACTAAGTCTAAATATTTTTTTCGATAATTTAAAATTGTAAAAACTTCTTGATTATCAGATGGATTATTTAATGTTTTATAATCAACACCTTCTATATTTTGAATAAAGCCTATATAGGCTATGACCTTATCCTGATTATTTTTAATGCTTGCAAAAAAGACAGTAACAGGAAAGCGTTTCCCGTTTTTGTGCATGTAAATAACTTTAAATTCTCGTTTAACATGTTCTTTTGAAAGCTCTTTAAAAAGCGATTTATAATCGTCATGTAGTTCTGGAGGCCAAAAAGGGAAAGGTAATAAGGCTCCTGCCAATTCTGTTTTATCATAACCTGTTAAACGACACAAGGCATCATTCATTAAAACAATTTCGCCTTTAGGCGTTATTATTATTAATCCATCTTGAAGCGACTCTATAAAATTATCAGAAAATCCATATAGATGCTGTAATTGTTCTACTAATTTAGTGTTTGTATCGCTCATAAAAACATATTGTTACTCTTAAAACATTATATGACAATTCATTGAATAATTAAAAATTAAAAATCAACAATTTACACTTAAAAGATAAATGAATTTATTTAAAACCACGAATGTTTTTTTGCAATCTTACTACAAACAAGAGATAACAAGCACCAAAATCTAACTACATCAATAATTTTAAATTATTGATATACAAGCATTTAAATCGTTACCAAATTTGAAGCGCAACAATAAAAACTTAACCTAATAATAACCTACTTAATTTACTAATTGGTTGTTGGTTACTATTCTAAAGCATCGCTCTTGACCTAAAAATAAAGGATTACCATGTTTTTCAGACCAGAATCCCTCTAATATATCGTTAGTAATGCACTTATAAACGACAACACCTTTATAAATTGCGTCATCCTCTCCTTTATAATTAAAATTTATAACAAGAATATTATCTTTAAAAAAACCTGTCCCGAACTGCTCCTGACTATTATTAATTAACCATTTAGCTACTACTCTATTGTTTTGGTCTAAGGTCAGGCTTAATTGTCCTTTATAGGTTACACCTTCCACATCTTGATTACTACCAATTATATTATAGGTGCCTGGAAGTTGGTTAATTGTCATTTTTAGAAATTGTGTTTTTTGGATAGCCTTGCTTTATTTACCAATACAGAAAGTGATTATTGAGTAAAATAAGCACTTTACAAGATATGAGGTACAAAATAGATACAAGATAAAATAAATTTACATTTTATTTTCTTTATCATATTTTAATTTTACCCCAATAGATAATGTCGCCTGTAATTTCTCCTTAATTAATATATTTGATAATGCTCAAACTACATAAAATTATTAATCCTGAGAAATTTTAAATGCTTTCCAGCCCCATTCATTTCTTTTTTTATTGAAAGATAAAATTGTTGTAGCATTAACAATATCACCATTTTTTAAATGGTTATTACTTATCAAATCAGGAGTTATAAAAACGTCCTGAATAAAACCAAAATTATTGTTTTCTATTATTCTTAAATTTCCTGAAACAAAACTAACAGATTCAGAAACTGATTGAGAACTTAACTTAATAGTCAAAACTTTAAAAAACCCTTCTTCTCCAATTGGGTTTAATCTTACTTTATAAACACTACCTACTTCAGGATTTATATTTAAATGTTTATAACTAAAATAGCCGAACATTTCTTTATTTTTAATAAAATTAACCACTTTCTTACTATCGTTTACATACTCAATTGCAATTACAACCTCTTCATGATTATTATATAATAGTTCTTCTGCCAATTTTGATTGGTTTAAATAAAAATTAGAATTATCACCTTTACCCACCTCTTTGTTATACCAAACTTTATTCATTAAATTATTCAAATCATTAGTGATTTTCCAATTATTCTTCTTTCTAATTAAGTAGGTGTTCATTACTTCAACAGATGCTTCCGCATACAACTCTTTACTTATTAATGAATTAGCTAATTTTTCATGAACTTTCACAAGAAAAGCCTCTTTTGTGTTTAAAGTAAGACCTTTACACAAACAACCAATTTGTAAGTCGACATCATCAGGAAAAGCTTCTGCTAATAATTCCCAAACCCAAAATTCATTTTTCTTCTTTTTTACAAAAGGAATTAAAGTATTTTTAGCCTCCTCTAATCTCTCGATAGCAAGTAATAATTTAGATTTATAGTATAAAGTATACTGATATTCAGGATGTAAATTAATGACCTTATTCAAAAAAACTAAAAAAGAGTCAACTTGACTTACATTTATTATTCTTTTACTTAAATATGACAAGTTCTCATTAGACTCATCAGACTTGAGAGGTTCTCCTTCCAATAAAACTTTAGAATATGCAATTATAATCTGTTCTACAAATGAAATTATTCTTCGACCGTTAACTTCATTTGGTAAAAAATCTTCCTCATTGAAAAAATTAAATCCACTCCATAAAATAAATTCACTATATTTTTTAGAAAAGTTTATAAAATTATCATCGTTAAATCCCCCTTGAATCTTAGCACCTTTAAATTCATTATGAAAAGATTTCAAAAGGAAACTATAACCTTTAGAAGGTGCCAAACTTAAATTTTTAACCTGATCAAAGGTAGATTTTATTGCTAAAAACTTAGTTAACGTTACTTCCTCTTCTTTTATTATTTTAAAATTATGCGTTCCAACTACCCAACAAAACTGCTCATAAAACATGTTTTCATTTTCTGGTAATTTTAGTTCTATTACCTTAATTAGGACACTCAAAAATTCATCTTGATTCCCTTGATGTTTTTTTAAAAGCGAATAATATACCCAAGCTAAATTTCTCTTTGTCCAAATATTATCGGGCGCTACATCAAATTCGTTTTTAGCCATAATTAAAGCTTCCTCCAATTTCCCTGATTCTCTTAATTCTTTAATCTCTTTAGCTGGCATACTGTTCTAATTTTTCGATTAATAATTTTAATTTTATATCATCGTCACATCTGTAGGTTCTAGGCATAACCTTAGAAAAACTTTCGTTATTCTTGAAATAAAACTGAATGCTAGCACTTAAACTATCTGTAACTAAAAAATATTGAACAAAATACTTTCCAACTTGTTCATCAATATTTGTAATTGATATATTTAAAGCCTGACAATAGGTTCTCATTACAAAGTATAATGATTCTAGAAACTTAGCACTTGGTGTATAATCAATACTTAAATCAGATGAGTAGTTTTGATTAAAAATGGTTTCTAGTATCTGCTCCTCTTCAATCCCTATTTTATTTCTAACCTCAAATTGATTTATAAAATGACCTGAACCGCGATGACTCGCTTCTAAAATATATTCTTTATTTGAACAATTTGCAACAGTATATTTTTCTAGAAAACCACTTGTTTCAACATTGACTATATTAAAATTTGTTGATTCCAATCTGTCCTTTACTTCCCAAAATTTTAAGCTTTTAGCTTTATGCTGATCGCTTTTATGATAAGGAGAGCAGTTTACATTATTTAAATATAGAGCTTGATTTGGTATTTGACCTACATTAATAATACTTAAAACCTTTAACTTACTAAAGGTAGATAAATGTGGCGGATTGATAGCATATACAGTATTTATACCTCTAGTGGTAGCGGTATAACTCCATTTTAAAACATCATTAGACAATCCAGTTCTTCCAGTATAATCTATAAAAACTTTATCCCATTCGCCTCCTTGTGACTTGTGACAAGTTATAGCATAGCCATATTTAACTTTCAAAGCATTATAAAAAGGATCTTTAACTAACTCATCCTTAAACTCATTAGAGCCTACTTTGAATTTTTCTAGACCTAATTGTTTTCTTTTCTCTTGTTCGTTATTAAACCGCATCACAAAATTTATATACAACATCCTTGTCATATCTAAAGTTAAATCTCGGTCTATACTATTTAACAAATCATCAATAATATAACAGCTTATTTCTTCATCAAAATGCGGCACTCTAAACTCGATTTTTCTAAATTTAAGTTTAATTATTTCTTGAGTCACTTTTCCGTTTTTCTCAACATATACAGGAGCAGATTGTTCCACAACTTGGTTTGAAACGTACACCACTTTTGCTAAATCACCATTAAACAATTGTGTTTTGTAAGTATATTGATTATTGTTATTAATCATTATTATATCGCCTTCAACAATATCTTTATTTTGAGGATATAACTGTTCTCTTATTGCAAAATTATACTGGTAGCATTGAGCATTTGAAAAAGATATTATAACACCATCACCTATCTGAGGATTTGGATATAATTGTGTATACTTATTTACAATATCATATGTATCTAATTTAACAAAGCTGCTATTATCATACTTTAATTCAATTGTATTTCTATATGATTGCTTTAATAACCCTCTAATTGTATTTGCATTTTCTAAAATCAAGTTATCATCTTGTCGCATAACTTGTGTTAATTGAGCATCTGCACAAGAATAGCCTAATTCTTTAAAAAAGGATGATTCTAATGCCTTGGATTGATTATCACCCACTGGAGGTAGTTGAGCAGGATCACCAACAAAAATAATTTTGTTGTTTTTATTTGTTTGAAATGTATGCGACAACAAGTCGTTTAAAAGAATATTTGTTCCAAAATCAAAAAGTTCGTTTTTAGATTCTCTACTAGATATCATAGAAGCTTCATCTACAATCAAAACCCTTTCTACATTATTATCTAAATCGATAGGAAATAGATATTTTATATTATGCTCTGCTAATTCTTTTGAATCAGAATTAATTGATTTTAAATCTTCTAATTTATAAATACTACTATGTACAGTTTTACCATAACCCGTTTTATCTCTTAATACTTTGGCAGCTCTACCTGTTGGTGCCATTACATTAAACTGCTTATTAATTTCCTCCAAAAAATTAACAATTCCTTTAATTAAAGTTGTTTTACCTGTACCTGCATACCCTTGAAGAATGAAAATATTATCTTCACTTTTTAAAAAATCACTTATTTTATTAATAGCTAACTGTTGATCTTGGTTAATATTTATATGTCGAAAGTGATTGTACATGTTTTTTGGTTTCTTAATTGATACAAATGTAATTTGGTTGTGTGCAGTGTATATGCATATAAAATCACTCTTTCATCTTTTTAGTAATTATAATCATTAAATCAATTATCATTAGTAATTCATTTTGATCAAAGCTTTGTTTCTTTCCATGTATATAATAGTTTCTCTTATCTTTAATTTTATTTAAATTAATAATCTCTCTATCATCATTTTTAGAAACAGAAAAATAATCAATTAATATACCCGTTAGCGTCTGAAACCAACTTGGATTGTCGTTTCTATTAATTCTATTGAATTGTCCTTCATTTATAACTTCTCCCTGAAAAAATTTATATCTATTCATCTCTATTTCTTCAATTCCTAAAATGAAATTATAATCTAACTCTCTCAAATAATAATTTTTAAAGAGTTCTAAAAAATTATAACAATTTAAAAAGACAATATCAATTGTAGAAGAATCAATAAGAGAAATCTTATTTGCTGCCTTTAAAACAAGTTTAATTTGACTTTTCAAATGCAATATAAAAAGAGAATAGTCAGTGTCGTCTTCATACTCCAGAGTATCTAAATTCTTTGATATTACTGCTAATTTTAAAAAAACTTCTTTCAAAAATCTTCTCTTTAAACCTGTTTCAGTATTTATTAAAAAAGAATTAATCAATCTTGAAGATAAATTTTCATCAATACTGTTTTCTGGGAGTTCTTTTAAAACAAAACTATCGGATCCTGCATGTTGTAAAGCTTCAAAATTCCATACTTTATTGGTCGCAGAAAATATAATTACCTGAATACCTGGGTTTATTTTTTTTATTGCTTTTAATAACTTTAACCCAGACACTTCTGAAATATCTTTAACTTGGAAATCTTCAGGTAGTAATCTAAAATCCAAAATAACTAAATCGATATCCTCTTCTTTTATTTTAACAATTGTTTTTTCAATTAGGTTTTCTTGATTAGTTTCTTTGTAATTTATATCTAAAACTTCAAAGTGTAAATCATTTATATCACCTAATATATATGAAAAGATTTCTTCCCAACCTTTTTCAGCTTCATCGTCTATATATAATATCTTCGGCTTACCTGAATAATTAATTTTAAGTTCGTCTGTATTTATTGTTCTAGACTTACTTATTGGATATATTGTTTGTAAATATTTAAAGTATAAATTACTGTCTATTCTATTCTCAATCTTGTCAATATTATTATCAGATGTGTTAATAGTTCTTGCCCAACGATAAATTGCCCATTCATTAGCTATACTATGAGAATCTTCATAATTCTTAGGAGGATCCAAACGAATTTTACTAATTTCTAAAGGCAGTTCTTCTTTTAAAATTTTTTTTGTTTTTTGATCTACTGCTTCTTTAAACGCACTTTTTTTATAATCTATTAATTGAATGTTTTTTGTTTTTAAAACATCAAAATATTCATTTTCAAATAGCATAGTATTATCTCCTATAAAACTATATAAGAAAATATTTTTTAGTTGATTAGGAGTATCAGTACATCTAATATGTGCAGCAAATCTCAATCCATTAAAATCAGACAAGGAATTACCGAAGCATAAAGGAATAAAAATACTATCATACTCTTTAGTAGTGAACCATTCTAAAACTTTGTCATTAAGATATTCATCATTTATTGATGAATCATATTTTTCGTCTAGAAAAAAAGTACCATTATCTTCCGAACCAAACACATCATCAATTTCATTTTCAAGCGACTTAGCAATAAAATTCGCACTTGAAACAACATGATTACTATCTTCTAATAAGTCATTAGCGTTTAGCAATTTGTTTAATAATTCTGATTCGATGTTAGGCTTTTCACCAAACAACAAATACCTAAAATCTTTTTGCCCTTCTTGTGTTTTTTGAATAAAAACCTCTAAATTTTGGTACAAACTAGAAACAGGTAAGTAAGCTACATTATTATCAAGCTTCCTCGAGTTCTTAGATCCACTAAAAAAAGACAGCATGAAACCTTTATTTTCATTTGAAAGTTTATTTAAACTTTTTCTAATATCTACTCCATCATTCTTATGTTTATTATCTACACTATCAAAGAAGGATTCGTGAAATAATACTATATTATTTTTAGAAAGTATTTTCTCACTGGACACCTTTTTTATCTCCTCGTATAAATATAGGGGCGTGATAAAATCTGAATACTTTTGAAATAATTGTTCATTCCATCCGTAATCTAATTGTCTACTTCGTTTATCATCTATTAAATAAATCATTGTTTAAAAAGTAATATATGTTGTACACCTTCAAATTTAGCTATGGGTGTTTGTTTTCTCTCTTCTCCATCCCATAAATTAATAAGAGCGTACTGATTATTATCAAAATCTGCTTTTATATGCAAATCGCAAAGACCATTGACTAGTTTTTTAATCAAAGCAGTATGAGATTCACCTATTCGGTTAATTAAATTATTCATTGTTTTTTTAAAGACTGTATTTCTATGATGAATAGATAATTCAACATAGTCCCCTTCTTCAATAAAACTAATTTTAATTTGAGGTTTAGGTAAATTAAATTCATTAACCAAATCTAAAATCATAGTAATGATATTGTCATAAGCTTGTAATAATTTATCTACATCAGTAAACAATTCTATATTAGTCCAAAAACTATCATTGTCTATTTGAAATTCAACTTTATCATTCCATTTCTTTAAATTTCGATATTCAATTAAATCCTTTAGAGAATTATCTGCTCTGATATGAAACAAGTTTTTAAAATGAATTACTAATTGAGAAAATGTTTTCACCTTCTTCCCTGTTATGTTAGATTTAAAATAATCGAACTGAAACCCTCTCGATTTATAAGAATTGGAAAGATTTAACCCAGGGTGCGGAACCATTTTTTTATTTACATCACCCCATTCTTGAAGCTGTGTAGATTTCCAGTTTATACTAATATTATCGGATGACCAAGTACCATTTCCGTTTAGGTATGTATTAATTAGAGAATAAATTTTCTTATTAATTTTATGCTTTTTTAATAAAGAAACAAATGCCAGACTAATCCTTTCTTGATGTTTATTGATTTCATACACCTTCATTTCTTCTTCTTGAATCAACTGATTTACAACATCAATATCATCTATTTGATGACAAGTATACTTTAATATTGGATCTTGATTGTAATCAATCAAAAATGCTCGCAATCCTTGAGGAGACAAATATTTTAACTCCTCATTTTTTTTTACAGATGACATTTTATCTTCATTAATTTGATGAATTGAATTGTAATCTATTTTAATATCGTTTGTTGTCTTGTTAATATTATCACACTTTTTAATATCTAATTCTATTTTCTCAATATCTAATTTCTGAGTTACTGAATTAACAACATCTTCAGTCATTGTTTTTTTATCTAAGCCTAACGTTTCTTTTATTTCCTTAACATCATTAATTAAACCAACTTCTAATTTATTTGTTGTTTCAAGTTCCTTAGAAACCAAACTTAAAAACCTATCCTTTTGAGAAGTATTAAACTTCTCGTTCTCTAGCAATTGCTTAATAAATTTAAATTTATTCATAATTAAAAACTAATTGATTTTAGCTAATTTATAAATCTCCATAGCCTTTTCTATGCCTTCATTCTCCCATGCTTTTAAAGTTTGTTCTAGTTTGCTTTCCGTTTTAGATAGTTTAGTAAAACGAGTGTTCAACTTTAAATAGGTACTATCGTTAAAACCTTTCACCATCTTTAAATATTCTAACTTACCTGACAAAACATTTTGAAAATTTGGTTTTGCAGTTTTTACATGCCCTTTCTCAACAGCATAATCTCTTAAAAAAATAGATTCTGCTTTATTAAAACCATATTTCTCCCAATAATACAGCCACATGCGTAATTGCTTTATATAATGAGAGTTCACATTAACTTTAGTGTTCACTGTTAAACCAGTAACTTCTTGTTTAATACCCGATTGTTGAAGACGCGTTTTTTTATCGTTTAAAATCAAGTTTTGATCTTCTACAATAATTCTATTTAACTCCTTTAAAAAATCAGCATCATTAAACACATTTACATTAGATGAAAATGTTATATCATCGGCGTAACGAGAATAATCAACTTTAAAGCGTTTTGCTAAACCATTTAAACGCCTATCTAGCTTTACACAAAGTATATTGGTTATCGTTGGAGATGTTGGTGCTCCTTGCGGTAAGACGGTAACAGTATGACCATCCACTTCAAAAGGATGTGTACATAGTGATGCTAGTAAAAATGCTAATGGCTCTAAATGGCCACTTAAATTAAAAGGGGCATAAATAAATCCTAGCTTTACTTTGTTTCTATCAAAAGAATGGAAAAAATCTTTTAAATCAATATTGTATACATAATGTTTACCAACATGTAATTTAGCATTATCTACTATTGATTTACCTATTACAAAACCTGTAGCTTTTGCATGAGGTGTTGAAACACAGTTTAATATAATATTTAAAGGTTTTAAAATATGCTTTAATCCATTTACAGGTGCATTAATAATACGCTCACCTCCGCTTTTCTTTTTGATAGAAAAACTAGAATATCTATTATCACTATATTCTGGATTAGCATAATAATTAAGTCCCTTAACAGTTAATGATATAAACTTATCTCCATATAAGATTAAATTAACCTTATTAATTAATACAACCAAATCATCCTTAGTCCTTAAGGCTTTAAATTGCTTTATTATCTGCTCTGTATGTTGTTTTTCTAATTTCATAGTTATAAAATTCTAGAAAAACCTAAACGTCTATTCTTTTTGTATGATTTTAAACTTAATATAAATAGATCTAAATAATAATAGAACTAAATAATATATAAATAATATAATGTTATCTATTTAAAAATTAAACCATTTTTTGTGTTTTAAACATTGTGGACTAATTAATAAATAACATTCTTATTCTAATCGAATACACGATCAGAATATATGCCGATCGTTGTCTAATTATTACTAATTAAACCAGCATACGCGATCAATACTTTTGTTTAGGTTTTTCAAAGAACTCTGCAAATATATTTTGCTTGTGTGCAGTAGAACTGCATGGTTTAATTTTTATAATATAATTAGTTCTGATTTACGCTGCAAAACCTCTTCCCTGCTCTGCTAACTCATAAAAATGTTGAAACACTATATCTGTTTTTTCAGCAAAAATATTTCTATCATAAGACTGAGGTAAATCTTTATTCAAAATCTTTTTAATCTCTTGTCTTACCATTTCTTGAGTAGCCTTTTCTTTATGCCATTCTTGAATTAATATATTATTTTCAGCATCAAATAAAATAACTAACAACTCTGTAGCCGCAAGTTTTACATTTTTTTCCTCTTCTTTGGTTAATTTATCTTTCTTTAATAAATCAAACAATTCTTGTTGCTCTTCCGTCATGCCATTTTTAGCTGCTCTCTCTTGCTCTTCAGACATATTTTCTGCCTGCTTCATCAAATCTTCATAAGCTTCTTCTATTGATAAGCTACCAGAATTATAATCTTCAATAATCCTTTCAAAACGCTCTAAAAAAGAACCTCTTGTTTTGTTTTGCGCCAACATTTGTTTTAGCTTAACCTCCATCAATTCTCTTAAATCTGCAAACTGAATATTCTTATGTTTCTTTTCTGGAAACTCTGCTCTTAACTTACCAAAATCTAACTTACTTAAATCTATTTGAGTAGAGTTATCAATTATATAGTCGTGTGTTTGGTCCTGCAAATCACCTTTACCTAATACGCTAGAGTCTAATAAATCATTTAAATTCTTTTTAGCTCTCTCAATAGCCTCGTCTTGATCTACATGTCTATCAACTACCTTTCTTAAATATTCAAAAACATCTTTTTCTCTTTTTATTTTAGGATAACCATATATTTCTGGTTTTGCAGAGTCATATAAACTAACTATTGTGTTTACAAATAAGCTCAATTGTTTTTTATATTCATCCTTCTCAAGAATTATATTAGCATATTCCTCAAACAATTCTACTTCTTTAAATCCTTTTTCTCCTAAATTTAAAATAGAATCAATATCTGCCCCTAATTCTTTACAGTATATTTTTGTTTCTAATATAACCTGATCTAACAACGCCAATAAATCATCAAATTCTTTAACCGGAAACTCATCGTCATCATCCGTTTGATTTTTGCCTTTTGTTCCTTCAGCATAATCTGCTAATGCTTTTTTAAGATTTCTAAAAACCCCAAAATAATCGACTACCAAACCATTCTTTTTCCCTTCAAAAACACGATTTGCTCTTGCAATAGTTTGCATTAGGGTATGATTCTGTAAAGGTTTATCTAAGTATAACGTAGATACTGCTGGCGCATCAAAACCTGTTAACCACATTGCAGTAACAAAAACGATACGGTATTGGCTATTTGGATCTTTAAAATAATCTTC
Source organism: Olleya sp. AS48 (assembly GCF_038900355.1). Classification (NCBI taxonomy): domain Bacteria; kingdom Pseudomonadati; phylum Bacteroidota; class Flavobacteriia; order Flavobacteriales; family Flavobacteriaceae; genus Olleya; species Olleya sp. AS48. The sequence goes on from NZ_JBBMRD010000009.1 coordinate 56,170, forward strand.
AATATTACGACCATCTTCATCTGGATGATCCATCAACTTTCTGTGCGGCGTTATATTCAATCCTTCTTTCTCAAAAATCTCTTTTTCTTCTTTGTCAGATCCTTCTTGACTCACTACAGCAGACATTTTGGTTTCTTCCATAAAAGTAATTGCTCTTTTGTAGCGTTCTTTTGTTTCTGGATCCTTGGTCTTAGCAATTTTCTTTCGTAAATCTTTTATTTCTTCTTTTTGCGCCAATTGCACAAACTCATACATTCTAACTGCTGTGAACTTATCAATACAAACCACCATTGCTTTCATTGGCTTGCGTTGCTTGTCATCATTAAGAACATCTAAACGGTACGGATAATGTTGTACTATGTGTTTTGCAATTTCTTGTAGACGATCTTCTCTACGAACCACCTGCAATAAGGTAGAATACTCTCTATCCAGTTTCTTTTTTTGCTCCTCCGTTAAGTTCTCGTTTTCTAAAATTTCAGCAGCAGCACCAACCAAATCTTCATTAATCTGTTCTACTCTTGGAACAGATTTTTTATAGTATAATGGAACAGTTGCACCATCTTCAATACTTTGCGCAAAATTGTATTCTGATACATAGGGGCCAAACCAATCTTTAGTTAATTCACTACGTAACAATGGTGTTCCTGTAAAAGCTATGTATTGTGCATTTGGTAATGCAATTCGCATATTCTCACCATACCCTTTGTATTGTGTTCTATGAGCTTCATCAACTATTACAATCCAGTTATCACGATCTGTAAGTTTTGGGTAAGTTTTTCCTTTTTCTATACCAAACTTATGTATTAAACTAAATACATATGATCTATTAGACTCTAGATACTCCCTTAACTTATTTCTACTACTAGGTCTGTAATAGTTTTCTTTTTGTTCTTTGGTTTCTAAAACAACTTCCGTTTCCTGGAAATTTCGATAGATCTGACTGTCTAAATCTGTTCTGTCTGTAACAATTAAAAACGACCAATTCCCTTCTACTTTACGTTCAATCTTTTGAGAAAAGAAAATCATAGAATACGATTTACCAGAGCCTTGCGTATGCCAAAATACACCTAATTTTCCTTTTTTGTCTTGTTTATGTAATAATGATTCTATAGCATTATTAACTCCTAAAAACTGATGATTTTTCGCAATAATTTTCACCTTATTTTTATGGTAAAGCACAAAATTCTCAAAATAATCTAACAGATTTTTCTTATTACATAGTCCTTCTCCAAATAACTTTAAGCTTAATCTATTATCTTTTTGCTTACTTTCTTCCTCTATCTCTAATTTAGATTTTTGTGTATTGGATACTGCTGTATCTTCTAATTTTACCCAAGAGAAAAAATGCTCCCAAGGTGCATTAAAAGATCCCACACGTGTTTGAATACCATTGGAAATACAAACAAACATATTATACCAAAACAACTGTGGAATATCTCTTTTATAACGCCTAAGATTAGTATCATAACCTCCTTTAACTTTTTCGGTGGCATTTTTAAGTTCTATCATCACTAATGGCAAACCATTGACATACAGCAACAAATCAGGTCTTCTAGTAATATTTTCTGTTTGCAAATATTCTATACTTAATTGAGAAACAACTAAAAAATCATTATTGTCTGCATCTTCAAAATCTAAAACTTTTACGTATCCATTTTCTTCTCTTCCTTCCTTATTTTGATAAGAAACTGGAACACCATTTTTGATTAAATTATAAACCTCTTTGTTAGCAATAACAGGTGTTAAACTTGCTCTACTTTTTGATAGTTCATCAATAGCAAATTCTACACATTCTTTTGGTAACGTATCATTTAGTCTTATTAATGCAGTTCTTAAATCTTCTTTTAAAACTACATCTTTAAGGCTGTCTCTACCAATAAGTTTTTTCTCCCAAGCATCCTTATGAGTATAACCTAGCATTAGTTCAAAAAATTGAATATCTGCTTCTTCTATATGTGATTCGTTTATAAATGCCATAAATTAATTTTAAATTGTATTCGGATTCCAGTAACGTTTAGCAAAAATTACAATATCATCTTGTCGTTTTTTTATTTCAACTTCAGTCCAATTTTCTTTGAAAGGTTCTAAATTCTGTCTTTGGATTAAAACCGAGCTAGTAGACCTTTCTTCTGGTAAATTATTACTATCACTAGAATTTCTACTTCTAGTTGCTAAGACTAAATTCCCTATGTTGTTTAAAAATTTTTCATTAAACTCTTTTGAATATTCCAACTCATCTGGTTTTTGTGGTGTCCAATGATCTAAAGTGTTTTGATATTTAAATTTACCATAGGTATTTGCAAAATCATTATAACTCATTGCTGGTTCACGTACTTCATCACTGTTTCTTAAATCATTTTCGTATTTCCACAATAAGTAACGAGTTGGTTTTTCATAATGATTATCACCTTCAAGTTTGCTTTCAAAATCTCTAGTAAAATTCCAATACCATTTAAAACCATTATTAGCAAAGTTTAGTAGCTGCTTGTTTAATTCGACTAAATCACCTTGAAAATGTATAGCGGTATGATGTAAGTGATTGCTCTTATATCTTCCAACTGTGTATTCTTTTTTAAATAAAATTATTTCAATTAAACGAAGTGATTTCCTAAAGTTTTCTATCTCGTGAAAGTGGAATAATTTTAAAATTAAAGGAAAAGCGTTGTATTGGTCTAAATACAAAACATCGCCTAATAAACTTTCTTTATTTTTAGATCTTTGAATAGCAACTACGCTAGAAAAACTCTTTTTTAAAGCAACCGAAAAGTCTTTAATCCAATTACTTTTATTGTCTTGTTTTTTTAGTTCCTTTTTTACACGTTCTAATGAGGTATCATTATTTGAGACAAATGCGATAGTATGATAATTTAAGATCTGATCTTCATCAGCTATTTTTATGAGTTCTAATGACTGATAAATGGTCTCAAATTCCTTTTCAATATACGTTATATCATTGTTAGGGTTTTTACCTGAAATAGTACAATCTAAATAAATATTGAACATTAAAAACGACTTTAGTTTTTCTAACTCGGTTAAGTCTTTTCCTCTGTCGTTTTGAAATGTAAATAATTGTGTGGCTTCTGCTTTATCTGAAACAGAGTCTGTAGTTATTTTAGCATTTTCAATTAAATCTTTCCAATGCATAATATCTTCAATGGAAACTTCTTTTTTATTTAATTCTGAAGTAAAAAACTGAAATGCTTCTATAATTCGTTTTCTAGATTTGGTATCTGCTTTATCTTGTACTTGTCTGATAACGATATTTTCAAAAAAATTATTATCATAGGTTACTGTACAATATTTTTGGTCGCTATCTGTATTTACTAAATATTCATTATAAATATTTTTAGCTACATTGTTATAGGCTTCAATATCTTTTAGTTTGTTATACACACAACTTAAAAAGATAACCACTGTTGTTAGTCGTTGTTGACCGTCTATAATCCAAAATTTGCTTTTGTTATCTTCATCTTCTTCAAATAAGAAATGACCTAAATGATATTGAGCCACAGATTTAGGATGTTCTTTAATATCTTTTAAAAACTGTTTTATTTGCTTGTCTTTTTCCCAAGAATAAGCACGTTGGTAATTGGGTACTGCAAATAGGTTTTTACGTGGACTAAATATGTCGCTTATGGTTGATTTATAATCCATTTACTTACTATATTTTTCTTGTGGCTCTGCAGCCCTATTTAAACTTTCTCCTACCTCCAAATCCTCCACAGACAACTTACCACTTATTAAACGTGGTAATAATAAATCTCTGGTGTCTTGAAGGATTTTGTTTTTCTTTAAAAGAATAATTATTTCATCAAAAAATGATTTAGTTATATCTGAAAACTTCTCTAGTAAATCATCTGGTGGTGTGATAAATTTTAATTCTGAAGTATCAACTGGACTCAAGTTTTGTTGTGCTGCTCCATTAGAATAATTTTCTAATGTCATTCTTAAGAAATCACTTCTAAAGAATAAATACACATACTCAAACAAGTCTTTAGTTTTAGGTTTCAATTTTGCAACACGCTGATTTAATAAATAGTTATCTCCGTAAACCAAACAAATTCTACCAATGTTCCCAGTAAGAGAAAGTAAAATATCTTTGTCCTTTAAAAAAATATCATCCTTTATATTTTTAGGTAACTCTTTAATATAATCTGTAGTTTTAGTTACAAAAAAACCGTTCTGAACATTTTTAATCGTCACTAAGCCATAATCTCCATCTTCTTCAAAAGATTCAGTTTTAAAAGCATAGCCAGAAATAATATCAACAATATCTTTAGTAGGCCGTTTCTCCCATCCCTCAGGAATAGCACCTTTACTACCATGAGCAACTTTATTACCTTCTTTATCTAAAAAAGTAGCTTCTTTATACCCAGGAAAACGAAAACGTACAAACCACTCTTTGTAGATTTCTTCAGCCATTTCTTCTAAGAGTTTAATGCGTTGGTTGTTGTTTTCTATTAAATCATCGTAAGCAGAAAGGATTGAAGCTGTTTTTTTTTGGGTTGGTAGTTCTGGTAAATCTATTTTAAGTTTTAAAACTTCATCCTTATATATCCTTGGAGCTGTTGCTCCGTGAGAAATAGATTCAAAATATTTTAAGACGCCTTCTGTTAGTAATAAATAATAAATGTAAGTTTCGTCTGCTAAATCTTCATTTACTTGAAGAGCAAATACTCTACGAGAAATCATATAAACTTGATCTCCAGGAACTTTTGCTATTTCTCCAACAGGAGCTTCGGTTGTAATTAATATATCACCTGGTTTAATAAATCCTCTTGTGGTCCATTTATCATAATATTCTTTTGAGATAAACTTATCATCAATTTTAATTTTTCCTTTTTTAACATTTGCGGCAGATAAAACAGGAATACCACTATCAAACCTTTTAGGAGTTTTACCCCTGTAATCTATCGTCCCATGAATAATATCACCTAATTCATATTCCATACTTATATAAGATTTGATAAATTAGAAAATATAGACTCGTTGATATCATTCGATTCATTTACTAATTTTTTTAGCTTGTCTATGTTTAATTCCATTCTACCTTCAAACTCTTCTTTTGTAATACTATCTCCATCAATTACAACTCCTACATAACGTCCAGCATTTAAAGAGTAATCTTGTTCATCCACATATTCTGTTTTATCTGCCATTTTACATAAACCTACCACATCTTCGTATTTTGCTTCTGGAAAACGAGATTGTAACCAGTTTATGTTTGTACACCAATAGACAGCATCCTCTGTAGCTTCTAAATACAATTGTAAAGCTTCTTCTAAATGTTTATCAGCTTTTACTAAATCGTAATTACTCCAAACTTTATCTGAAGATAGTTTTAGGTTTTTGTCTGCTATTTTATACAGTTCTAAAATGGTATTGACATCTTGTTTTAAAGCATCACTTTCAAGCTTGTTTTGTGCAACATTCCATTGTAAATTTTCTGCTACTTGCAGTTGCGCTTCGTTATCTAATGGCGTACGTTCTATAGGGTGTGCTAGGTTGTTTAAAACAGTTTCATTTGCTTTAGATTTTATTCTTTTAAACCCTTGTACTAGATTAAAGAATTCAGTTTCTTTTAAAGCTTTGGTTTTTGCAGGTGTACGTTTAGCCTCTTTAGTTTCTGAAATGTGCTTTTTAAGGTTTTTAAATACTTTTTCTAATTGTAAGACCAGCGTTTCTTTAGCTGGTGCAATTTTAGCTTCCGCTTGGTCTGCTGCTTTTATATAGGTATCAATTAACTCTAAATAGCGGTTAGTTTCACCACGATACAAACGAACAATAGCAGCTAAATTTTGTTGGTTTTCTACTGTCCATTCTCTATGAGCTCTGTCTATTTGGTTATATACGTTACGTGCATCTAAAAACAAGATTTTGTCTTTACGTTCTGTATGTACTTTTTGCTTATCAAAAAACCATAAGGTTGCAGGTAAGGTTACCGTTAAAAACATATTGGTTGGCATACTAACCATACAATCTACAATACCAGAATCTACGATGTTTTTACGAATGTCATATTCAGAATGTCTAGCATCACTTGCAGAGTTAGGCATTACAAAACCTGCACGTCCGTTTTTGTTTAATGAGGTAGCAAAAAGTGAAATCCATAAATAATTGGCATCGGATATTTTATCGCTTTTCCCTTTACTTTTAGGTAAACCATATTTATAAAATCGTTCATCGTTCTTTACAGTAGCTTCCTTTACAGATTTTACGTTAAATGGAGGATTAGCCATGACAAAATCGAACTTTCCTAAACCATCATATGGGTCACTATCGTAAGAGTTGGCTTCTGTAATTTCGCCACGCAAATTGTGTACTAGTAAGTTCATTTTAGCCAAACGCACGGTTTCACCCATGTATTCTTGTCCGTAGACATAGATATCGTTTAGGTCGTGCCCTTCGTGTGCAATAAAATCGGCAGATTGCACAAACATACCACCAGAGCCACAAGCAGGATCGTAAATTTTACCTTTGTAAGGTTCAATTACCTCAACAATAAAACGTACTACAGAAGTTGGTGTAAAGAATTCGCCTCCTTTTTGTCCTTCGCTCATTGCGAATTTGCCTAAGAAGTATTCATAAATCTTACCAAATATATCTCCAGAAGCCTCTTTAGGAATGTCTGAAAAAGATTTTAATAGTTCTGGTAGAATATCGTCTTTCTTCTTTTCTATTTCAAAATAAGCTTCTGTTGGTAATACATCTTGAAACTTGGCGTCTTGATATTTTTCAATACCTTTCATAGCATCACGCAAAGCTTCTGCTCGTTTGTTGCCTTTTAATTTTAATAGATAATCATATCTGGCATTATCTGGTAAATAGAAACCACATTTAGCCAAGGCAATTTCTTGAATGGTGCGTTCCATTCTGGTGCCTTTATCTTTTTGGTATTCTTTTAGAATTTCAGGTTCGTGTTGGCTGTATTTATTTTCGGCAAACTTTAAGAAGATTAAACCTAAAACTGGTACTGCGTAATCGGATGCTTTAATTCCTCCATGTGCACGCATGGCATTGGCAGAATCCCAGAGTTTATCTTCTAAGTTTTTTAATTGATCGTGATTCATATATTATTCTATGAGTTTTTTTACTCGTTTTTTTAATTCTTGTGTTCTATTGTCTGTGTATTCTTCTATTTCACCTGTAATTAAATCATTTTCTTTTAAACTATGATTGGTTACTAAGTGAGGTGGAATAAAAACATTATCTGTCCCATCTTCAGGTTGTAAAAAGGCAAAACCTTTAAAGGGATGCAAATTTATTACCTGCCCTTTTTTAATATTACTTTCTATTTCTTGTGTTGTGTTTTCAATTTTACTCCAATTTTCTTTTTTCGGGTTGCTGTCAACATGAATTTTAAACCAGACTATGACATCTAACATTTGATATAGTATACTTTGAAAGAGGTAAGAAGTATTTAAATATTTAACATGTGCATCTATTTTTGACCTATGTGAACCATCTTGTGTCACAGATAAAATATTCCGCAACATTGTAGAAATCTGTGCAGGTATATGGGTATCTTCTAAATGATGATAGCCTTTTTCTGAGAAAAATTCTCCTTTATGATTTTTACCAGATAAGAATTTACTAGATTCATTTAATGCTACTGAAGGTGTAATAAACTCCGCAGGTAATAACTGAAATTTATTACAAGCAATAAAAATATCTTCAACAATTTTTCTTAACGTGTTAAATTGATTGTCTGTATTTGAATTATCGATACTTAATAATAGACTTAGTAAATCTGCGCCTGCATTCTCACCAATATATTTTTCTGTACATACATCAAAAACTCGCTGATACTTGTGCCTAATTTGAGTATCAATTTGCTTATCTGCTTCATCTTTGACAGCTTTAAACAAAGCATTATTATCTTTACTTTTAATAAAGATAGTTTCTTCTGCAAGCATTTCTCTTGCACTCGCATGTTCATCTTGATCAATATAACCAGAGAAAATAAAATAGGGTATTTTTTTTCTTTCTGATAAACGATTAATTTTTTTTATAGAATTAAATAGACCTGTTAATGCTGCTTTTTCGTCTTCTGACTCGTTATATACCATGGCATCTAAAATAACAGCATCATACTGCTCTATTTTAGAAGTCAATTCTTCCATTCCTAATTTAGATGTTTTACAATAGTTTATATCCAAACCGTTTAAGTATGCAGAATCTAAAAACCCATCTTGCTTTTCTGCATCATCATCTATCCATAATACTTTATATCTATTCATACTAAAGCGTTTCTAAATTAAATTGAAATTTAAAGCCTACAGGAAATTCACTTTCTGGTTCATCATAAACTTCTAGGTTACAATTAAAATGTTTTGCTATTTCCGCAACTTTCCATAGCCCAATACCTGTACCTGCTGTACTTCCTGCCTTCTCTCCTTTTACATCAAATCTTTCGGCAATACCTTTTGGAAATGGTTTTCCATTATTAACAAAATTAATTTCTAAAAAGTCATCTATATAAGCAATTGTAATTCTAAAAATATACGATTTGCTTTTATCCACAAAACCATGATTAATAGCATTCTCTAAAATATTATTATATATTTCTTCAAAATCGTTTTTAGAAATACTAATTAAAGGTTTTTGTTCTTGAAACGTAGCCTTTTCAACAATAATTTCTACTGAAAACAAATTATTTTGTAATCCTCTTTCCTTGCATTCCTTTATTATTTTAACCGAATCAATTATTTCAGCCGCATCATATCTTAATTCATTGGTAATATTATCTACATAATAAATTACTTTACCTAAACTTTCTTGTAAACGCTGAAAACGCTTTTCTACGGTAACACCTCGTCTTGGATCAATAATCTCATCTGACTTTAAAATACCATTATTTAACTCCATCATAGTAGTTAGAACATCCGCTGACGCTTTTACATTATTAAGATGCTGCATGATATTATGCTTTTTAGAACCCAAATCTTTCATTTGAGCTTCCTTAAGTTTGGCTATTTCTTTTTCAAAACCTAGATCTTTTGCAACAGATTGAAATCGAACTTCTCGCTCTTTTTCAAATATTTCTTTTTGTTCTTTTAATGGCGGAACAAAAATTTGGATGTTTAATAAATCTTGACGACTAATAGTAGACATACCAGTCCCTTTTCTGTAATTATCTAATTGAAATTGAACATAGTCTTTATGTAATTCTGCAATTAAGTATTCTAAATCTACTTGCTTAAAATCTACTTTAAAAGTATAGATTGCATTAGAAGAAAATGCTATTTTATCACTACTACTTTTATGATAAGTAGGTTTTAATTTGTTTCCTAATCTAGAAATCAAAAGTATATTATCTCCCATTAATCTATAATCTAGCCGGAAATCTCCTTTTTCTAAGATACTAGAATCAAGAAAAAAAGAATCCTGATTTGAAGCCAAATCTTTTATACTTATTCTTTTATAAGTAACATCAGAATCTATTTTCTTGGGTCTTTTATATTCTAAAATATCTCCTAGATTGATAGCTTTACTTAAATCTATTTCATCTAATTCCTCAATCCCAACATATCTACCTGGTGTCAATAGGTAATCGCTACTTCTAATTCCAGATAAATCAACAGATTTATTAAATCCTATTTTGTCATTGTATTTTAAATCCCCATCCTGCCATGACTTAAATAGGTTAGATATATCCAAAATTTCTTTCTCCAACAATAATCGCTGTGACCTATTTATCATTTTGCCAACATTACTAGCGTCAACGAATAGTACTTTATCCTTATTTGACTTATTCTTATTCAATATCCAGATACTTGCAGGAATACTAGTGTTAGAAAATAATTGAGACGGTAAGGTGATAATTGCTTCAATTAAATCTGCTTCAATTATATTTTTACGTATTTCAGCCTCTTTGCCTCCTGTAAATAAAGAGTTATTGCTTAATAAAATCGCTGACTTCCCGTTTTCCTTTAGATGAAAAAGAGCATGCTGTATCCATGCAAAATTCGCATTACTTTTTGGAGGTGATCCATACTCAAATCTAGGATCAAATTGAGTATTATTTGTTAACCAGTTTTTTACACTAAAAGGAGGGTGCATGATTACATGATCAACCTTTAAATAAGGGAATTGATCTTCAGTTAAAGTGCTTTTTGCTTCACTAAACTGAATGCTATCTTCTTCTTTAAAAGCAAATCTTAGTCTCGCTAAAGCCAAAGTAGAACGGTTTTGCTCTTGTCCATAAAACTGAAAGATTCCTTCAGGATAGTTTTCTGTTATTTTTTCAAAAAAACCACCAGTACCACAAGCTGAATCTAATATAGTACCTTGTATAGGGTTTAACAACTCAATCATCAACTGTGAAACAGATAGCGGTGTAGTGAATTCGTTTCCTTTTTTACCTTCATTTTTAGCAAAGCTTATAATTAGACCCTCTATAATACTTGAAAAACTCACTGGTTCGTGGAAAAACCCAAAATCATTTACACCATAAAAAAGACCTCTAAAAATTTCATTATCAACTTTCCTTTCAAATTTATAATTAAGATCAAAAACACTAAAAGTATTCTTTAATTGATAATTCTCAGATTCTAATGTGTGTAAAGCTTTCTGAATGACATTTAAAAAATCAGAAGCACTTATAGCCTGATACAAATAATCCCATTGTGCATATCTAGAAACCTTTATTGGACTAAATTCATTTTCAGTAAATTTATCATTAACATACTTTAAGAAAATAAGTGATATGAATAGTTCTTTTAATTCACTTATATCTCTATGACCACGAACATTATTTAAAACATCCCAAAACCTATTATTCCAATAATTACTCGCTATTTTTTTCATTGACTAAAATTTAATTAAGCATTTCATTTATTTTACAAATGTACTTTTCAATTATGCACTCATTCTGCATAGTCATATTGATTGCTCATTAATTTTATTTTATTTATAATTTCAACTCTTACTAACTTAGGTGAAATCACTTCAATATCGGCCCCAAAAGACAACAGTAATTGATACAACTCATTATTAGGAATCACTTCTATACTTATAGTCCTTCCTGTAGGATCTGACCTATCCAATTTCTGTGATCCATGCAAAGGTTTTGTTAAAACATAATGAATACGTTTTTCTGAAAACTTTAAATGTGTTTTTTCTAGCTTTCCTCCTTCTGGTTTTGTCACTCCTATAATATCATCAAAATAATCTAACCAATTTATAGTACTTGGAATAAAACTATTACTTAACTCTTCAATACTATTTATTCTATCCAAAGGGTAATTAGAAATTGTTTTATAATCCTCATTAAAACAAAATAAAAACCAACGATTATTATATTGTTTGACATGATACGGAGAAATTTTCACATTAAATTGCGGTTTCCCGTAAGGCTCATAATTAATTTTAATTTTTTTCCGTTTTAATATTAGATTAAACAGCGTACCAATATGCTCTCTTCCTTTTAAATCTAAATTCTCTTGATAACTAATAATACCATTATCACCGCTTTCTACCAGCTTAAATGATTGTTCCATTCTTGGAATTAATTCTTCTAACCAAGAAAACTCTGATCGATGTTTATATCTTGATAAAATAGCAATAGTTGTTTCAAGCTGCTCAGAATCATTAAAATTAAGTGGATGGTTTGATATTGAAAAGTTTTTATCTAAATAACGAAACGCCTTTTTACGTCCTTTTTTTAATGACTCATCCAATGGTATAGCCCATCCTGAATCTGACTTCATATGTTCTATATCGTATTGAAGTTGTCGCAATTGAATACCATCTGTTCCTAAATCGTATAACACATTATTTACCTCGTCAAGTAGATCTAAATATGTATAAAGCCTATTACTATTACTAAAACACCTATCTAATATGGTATAACGAATTTGAGCGTGCTTATTGGTAGCCATAGGAATAAATTCAATTAGAAAATTTACAATTTACTTTTTAATTATAATTAACAAATAAGTTTGTGATTATAACTTATCTACAAAAGACTAATTAATAATAATATTAATCAGTAAAAAAGGGAATGATAAATATAAGATGTTTCTAAAGTTGTTTCTTCTCTTTTTTTGAAAAAAAAAGCAATTAATTTAAACTAAGACTGCATTTGAATTTGAACAATGTATAAGTAGCTAAAATACAGTGTTTTTTTTTTTTTTTTGAAATTTTTGTAGTATAATTCTTTAATTTACACTTCTTTATTCCCAATATGATTACCTATCGAGTGCTTTATTCCATCTGCGATAGTAAATTCGGGTAATTTTGCTATTATGTACTTTACCATATAACAAATCATAAAATTATTTGACATTAAATCACTTAACTTTATTTGATTTTTCTTAATTGGACGTTTTTCAATTATAAATTTATCTTTGGCTGTCATAATTTATTTTAAAATATAATTAATACAAAGAATCAAAATAATTATGTTGCCTGTTGCCAATTACACCAAAACCTAATGTTTTAGGCTATTTAGCGGTAAACACTAAAGAAACAATGTGTCAACAATTACAAAGTTGCAAATGTTGCTTATAAGTTGCTTGTTTGTTTATACCATAAGTGCCAGCTAGCATGGCATTACAGTAATACATCAACAGATCAACTTATAATTCCAAATTCCTCTTTCGTAAATGTATAATGACGACCTTTAAATACAGTTTCTTCAATTATAAGCTTATTATCTGCTGAAGTATATGTGTTATACTTAATATAACTGCTATTTTTAGCTTCTAGTTGGTATTGATTTTTTAATATCTCTGAGACTTTGAAAGAACTGGTTCTAATATTATTTTTACTTAGTTTATTTACTAAATCCGTAACTGAATACTTTAAAACGTTAGTTTCAAATAATAAAAACTCATCTGAAAGGATTTGTTCCAGCTCCTTGTTAATATAAGTTTTACTTCCATTTATCAAAACAGCTAACGCTTGCGTATATATTTGATCTGTAGTAAACCACATTCTTGTTTTTCTAGGACTTACAATTTTTCTATTTATTATAAAATGAATAAAGTGTGGTAACTCTTTTTGTAATGTTTCTAAAAGATTTGGGTTGTCTTCTGACAAGTCAAAAGGTATAATTTTACGTACCCAGTATCTAGTTTCTGAATTATCTATGTATACAAAGTTTTCTTCGTTATTGGAACATAGAATAAACTTACCAAAAAAACTACCTTCTATCTTATCTTTTCCTTTTGCTTCACTTTTATAAGATTTAGCTGTAGACAGGTTTTTTAAACGTTCACTATCTTCTCTTTTATCTAATAATACCTCATCCACTGCAATAATTAACTTAGATGCCCAGTCAGAATTAAAGCGACTTCTAAAATCTTCATTATTATTAATAGTCATGTTGTTTTGAAAAATTAATTTCATCCAATTTAGAAAGGTTGTTTTACCTGTATTTCTTTGATTACTGACCAAACATAAAATAGGAAGTATGTGCGTAGGTTTTTGCCATAAAATACTGATATAATCTAAGCCAATTTGATACTGCTCACCAAAAATATGTTTTAAAAATTTTAAAGTTTCAGGAAACCCACCCTCAATGATGTCATGATGTACCTTTTCATATTTATTATAAAATCCATTTATAACAGATTCATAGTCATTATGAGATGGAATTAAACAGAAGCCATCATATTTAGGCACTTTTTTAATAAAATCCTTACCATGATCAGTAATGATTTCTGATTTAGACCATTGTACAAGCTTTTTAATTGAATCATTACTTATTAATGGCATTTCTACATCTTTATAATAAGCAGATCCTATTCTTAGATATTTATCTTCCATGATTAAACGCTTATTTTTAAATTAGACAACCTAGACTCATCAATCACCCCAAATTTTGACGTAAACAATAACTTAATATTAACGCCATGACTAGACTTATCCCTTTTACAAATATCTATTACCTCCTTTTCGATATCGTACCATGGTAACCTAGGATTATAGTTTAGTTTTTTAATTATTATCTCTAATTTGATTATCAAATCATTTAAAATTTTTACTGAAAAAGGGTAGTTATCATTTAACCTTATTCCTAATAAATCTTTATAAAATTCTTCCATTTCTTTATGTACTACTGGCATAAAAGGGTTATTATTTTCTCTTTGCATGCTTGCTATTTTTTATAAATTAATATTTGTTGAATTGTGTTGAAATAAGCTCTTGCTCCATCTACTCTAGGTGGCACATTTTTTATTAGTATATCTTTATTTGAGCTACCATAAAGCAGCTTTTTAATATCACCTTTAGTAGCTGGCTTATTTTCTTCTTTAGTTAGCAGGCTTGATACTAAATTAACAGCCAGACTTCCTGCTGCTGCATTACCTACTCCACCCCAACTCATTTTATCTTGTGCTCCAACCGAATCAGTCTTTTTAACCGTTGGTAAGTTTTGGGTTTTAACCTGTCTTTGCTTAAAAGCATTCACCCTGCAACTATTGCTGCAATATTTTTGAACTCTTCTTCTTCTTGGGGTGTACTCTACACCACAATAGTTACAATTGTATGTATATCTATCCATTTTGCGTTATTTTAACGTTAGACTAACGATTAATTGAAAGGATTTTTAAGAAGATACTCGTCTGCTTTTTCGTGAAGTGTAGATTTTGTTTCACGTTTTCCACTCTTTATCCAATCCATAATTTCGGATTTAAGGAAATAGAGTTTGCCTTTTTTGTGATAAGGAATGTCATTTTTATGAACTAATCCATAAATACTTCCTTTAGTCATGGAAATAAATTTGGCTAGCTCATCAATGGTCATAAATTCATCTTCCTGGAGAGGGTCTCGTCCTAAGGAAAGATTTAATTTGTCTGTAATGCGATTGACAAGCTCATTTATAGCATTGTCATCCATTAAAAAGAATTGATTTTTGTTCATTTTTAATAATGTTTTAAGGATTAAATTTTAAACAAAATTAGATCTACATCATCTCTTAACTAGATTAATGGATATGCTATGGATATTGCATGGATATTGTAATGAACTATAAAACAAATACTTAAACAAAAAAAACCTTTAAAACAAGGCTGTTTTAAAGGTTTTAAATCTTAAAAAATTTTATTATTCTTTATTATTTTTTATTTAAATGATTAGAAAAATCAATTTTTAATTCTGCTTCAATTTCTTGTAGGCCATGATTTTTTAATTTCACTCCTAATTCACTAATCTTTGATCTTAACTCTTTACTCTTAAATACAGAATATCCTTTATGCGCCTGTTTATACAAGTAACTATTACTTGCACTTTTAACTTCAAATATCTCAAACTGATCTGTAGCTCCTATAATTAGTATTACCTTGATAATTTCTGTTAATTTTAGTTCCTTAAACCTATATTTTAATAAGTGAATCAAAATAGCTCTCTCTTTAAGGCTAAATTCATTTTGAATTGAATCTCTTGTACTTAAACCCTTGTTATTAACGTTTACATTACCTATAAATGTTTCAGATATATTTATTGATGGATCGATAACATCAAAACCAGTTGGTTGGTTAAAATTATTAGGGTATTTAATCTTAACCATCTCTTTATATTCCTTTGAGCTTTCAAAACTTATTCTTTCAAAATTTTTAGCATGAAAATATTTATAATAATCTAGATCATAAATTAACTCATAGTAATTACTGTAATTTTTAAAATGATTTTTTATTTCATTTAAAGACATAAGTTTGGATACTTTTTGAATAAATGATTTATAATCATTACCGCTTAATGTTTCAAACTCACTTTTCACTTCATTCATTAAAGACAATTCAATAATTTCATCTTTATATAAATCGTTTTCATATTCTGAATATCTACCCTGAAATAAAACTATACACCTATTATAACCGTCACTTTCAAATTGGTTATACATTTGCTCAGATTCTTCATTTAATGTTTTTAATAGACTATTATAAACTTTATTAAAATTCTTTTTATTTCTTTTTGCTAATTTTAGCTCTTTAATTGTTTGGTTTTTGATTTCCAACCAAGTCTTATCAAATTGTACTTTATATATCTGTAAGTAATCCATCTAAATTTAAGTTAATTCTATTTGCTGCTTTTATTTTATTTTTGTCCATCACTTTAGTGTATATCTGTGTTGTTGATACATTTTTGTGACCTAGTAATTTTGATACCGTGTATATATCTGTTCCGTTTGCTAATTGAAGCGTTGCATAACTATGTCTAAAATTATGGAACGATATTTTTTTAGTTATACCTGAGTCTGTGATCCATTGCTTAAGTGGTCTAGTAACTTGCGTGTATTTTATATCTTTAAAAATATTACCCTTACCTACACCTTGAGCTTTTAATAAACTATATGCTTTTTTAGATATTGGATGATTATTGATATTACCTGTTTTTTGCTCTTTTAGTTGAATATAATAACCTTGATGTTTGTCATTATACACAAATTCCCATTTTAAGTTTATAATATCCGAAAAACGAAAACCAGTCAAAGCTGCAAAAAATGCCATATGCTTGATCTTTTCTATTTTAATATCCGTTTTCCATAACTTATCAAGTTCCTGCTCTGTTAGATATTCACGATGCGTTTGCTCTTCTTTTATATATTCTGCATTATCTGCTAAATCCGTTAATATCAAATTTCTTTTATATGCCTTTTTTAAAACAGCTATAAAATGTTTAAAATACGTAGATGCAGTATTAATTGTTAGCTTGCTACCATCATTAACTCTAAGGTTATTGGTTGATAATAAAAAGTTTCGGTATTTAACAAGATGACCATCGTTTAATTGATGCGTGTGAATTTTTTGACCAAAAAATGTTTTTAAATACTTTAATGACGCTTTCCATGCTAGATAATTTGAATGACTTGTAGCATTCATTTTCTCCTCAATTATCGTTTCGTAAAAAGCTATAAAATTAACGCTAAGATTAACGTTCTCTTTAAAACCATACTCTTTGTCTCTAAACTGAATTAGTCGTTTTGCTCGTATTATTTCAGCAAACTCAATAGTTTCTTTATTATGTTTTTTTTGTGCTGCATCTTTTGGCGCTCCAAAAACCTGTAATTTCAAAAATTCACGTCTTGTATCTTTTCCTGTTTTAGGATTAGTTATAGCAGGCCAATAATCTAGATACAAACTATACATATTATTAGCAAGTTTCTTTTTACGAACAGTTATGTTTACCATTAAAATATTTTATAACGTAGTTAATAGTCTCTCTATTTCAGATCGTTTTACACGGATCAATCTTTCAGACAAATTAGAAGCTTTAAGTTGTCCTTCATTTATTAAACGATAGGTCGACCTTTTAGAAATATTTAAAAGCGCAGAGGTTTCTTTTACGGTTAAGTAATCCTTTACCTGAATAATCTCTAATGGTTCTAATTTAATCTTTACAGTCTCAGTGTTAGACTTTTTTACCTTGGTGTTTCTTTTTCGCTTTTTATAAGCAATTTTAGCACAATTACCTCCACAAAATCTTGTAACAGTAGTCTTTGCAACAAAAGGTGTTTTGCAATTTTCACAAACTCTATTAATTCGAATATTTGAACTCATTATAACTATTAATTTCTCCTATTTTTTTTGTATCATTAAGGGTATTTAAGATGCATTAAGAGTAATTAGGTGTAATTAGGTGCCATCATTTCGCCCTATGGTTCAAATATAAATAAAAAGACTAAACGAGGTACAAAATAGGTACAAAAAAGACTATAAATTAATAAAATATATTAAAATATAGTCTAAATGAAAAATTGTAAAATGCTGATTTACTGTATATTAGTTTATTTTGTTTTAGTATTTTTTAGCCATTTATTTGCCAATACAGAAATTAGCAAAAATATTACCTAGTAAATCATCACTAGTGATTTCACCAGTAATTTCGCCAAAATGGTACAAGGCTTGTCTAATATCTATTGCCAATAAATCACCCGACAAACCAGACTCTAAACCATATTTTACTTTCTGTATTTCTTCAAAAGCTTTTAATAATGAGTCATAGTGCCTTGTATTAGTAACAATTGTTTCGTTATTACGAAGGGCTCCTGTGTTTACAAAACCAATCAGTTTTGCTTTTAACTCCTCTACTCCAAGACCAGATTTTGCGGATAGTAAATGGACATTTTCAATCTGAAGCTTTAGTCTATCTAATTCTTCCGAATTTAAAGTATCAACTTTATTGGCAATAATCAAAAGTGGCTTCAATGGAAATCTATTTTTAATTTTTTCGATTTCTACCTTTAGTCGTTTACTTTCTGTTTTAAACTCTTCTGCAGAAAAAAGGAGCACAACCACTTGGGCTTGTTCCATTTTTTCAAAGGTTTTCTTTATTCCAATACTTTCAACCACATCCTTAGTTTCTCTAATTCCTGCAGTATCAATAAACCTAAAGCCTATACCATCAATAACTAACTCGTCTTCAATAGTATCCCTTGTTGTACCAGCAATATCGCTTACAATTGCTCTTTCTTCATTTAAAAGCGCATTTAAAAGGGTTGACTTTCCTACATTTGGTTCTCCTACAATAGCAACAGGAATTCCGTTTTTAATAACATTTCCTACAGCAAAACTGTCTATCAATCGTTTTAAAACAAAGGTGATTTTTTCAACTAAAGCCTGAAACTGCGTACGATCTGCAAATTCCACATCTTCTTCTGCAAAATCTAATTCTAATTCTATTAACGAAGCAAAATTCATTAATTCTGCTCTTAATTTAGCAATTTCGCTAGAAAAACCACCACGCATTTGTTGCATCGCAATTTGATGTGACGCTTCATTATCACTAGAAATTAAATCTGCCACAGCTTCTGCTTGACTTAAATCTAATTTCCCATTTAAAAATGAACGTAAAGTAAACTCTCCAGCATTAGCCATTCTACAACCATTTCTTAAAAACAATTGAATAATTTCTTGCTGAATATAAATAGAACCATGACACGACACCTCTACAACGTCTTCACCTGTATACGAGTTTGGATTTTTAAAAACAGAAACCAAAACTTGATCTATAGTACGCTTGTCATCAACAATATGTCCTAAATGTATGGTATGTGTTTTTTGGTTTAAAAGTGTTTTATTACTTTTTACAGACTCAAAACAGCGGTCTGCAATAGCTATAGCATCCTTACCAGATAATCTAATAATGGCTACTGCTCCTGCGCCTGAAGCGGTTGCTAATGCTACAATTGTATCGTTATAAATCATAATGCAAAAATAGACATAAAATATTCAATTTTTATATTTTATATT
Organism: Olleya sp. AS48; assembly: GCF_038900355.1. Taxonomy (NCBI): domain Bacteria; kingdom Pseudomonadati; phylum Bacteroidota; class Flavobacteriia; order Flavobacteriales; family Flavobacteriaceae; genus Olleya; species Olleya sp. AS48. Next base: position 75,366 of record NZ_JBBMRD010000009.1, read on the forward strand.
TGTAAGAAATATTTAAATCATGAAACCATACATACTACTTTTACTAGTTGCAACATTAAGTTTTTCTTGTAAACAAGAACCTTCAAAACCACTTGTTTTTGGTACCGAAATTGGTGATTATGCTCCAACATTTACATCCAAAACGCCTGAAGGCAAAGACCTATCTTTAAATGATGTTGACGCTAAAGTAATTGTATTGGATTTTTGGGCTAGCTGGTGTGGTCCTTGCAGACGCGAAAACCCAAATGTAGTTAGTATGTATAATCAATACCACGACAAAGGTTTAGAAATTGTTGGAATATCTCTAGATAAAAAAGGACAAGAAGACCGTTGGTTAAAAGCAATTACACAAGACCAATTAACTTGGAAACACGTCTCTAGTTTAGAGGGATGGCAAGAACCAATCGCTGTAGCATATGGTGTAAGATCTATTCCTGCAACATACATTTTAGATGGTGATGGTAAAATTATTGCTAAAAACTTACGCGGAAAAGCTTTAGAGGATAAGATTGCAGAAATTTTAACTAACTAAATTTTACCTAATTTTTGCATAACAAATAATACTACAATTGGTATGGCTAAAACCAACACCATTGTTAAGTCCGTTTGTAACAACCAAGGTGCAATAATAAGCGTTGTAACGTAACCTCCTACAGCACCTCCAAAATGGGCATCGTGACCAATGTTACCTATCTGTTTTTTCATTCCGTAAATAGAATACAATAAATATCCTATACCAAAAACCCAACCTGGAATTATAAAATTAATTTCCATCCAAGGATCAAACAAAATAGCAGAATAAATAACACCCATTACTGCTCCACTAGCACCAACTGCACTGTAATGGTAATTATCCTTATTAAACACCAAAGACAGTAAACTTCCTGCTACTAAACTAACTAAATAGATGATTATAAATTTAGTTTCGCCAATCCTAGCAATGACCAACCAAGCAAAAAAATAAAGCGTAATCATGTTAAACAACAAATGCTGCGGATTAACATGTAAAAATCCAGAACTAAATATTCTAAACTGTTCTCCTCTTTTTATAGCACCAACATTAAATTTATATTTTTCAAAAAAACTATAATCTTCAAACCCTTTGTAAGAGATAATAACATTAGCTGCAATTATTATTATAGTTATTAAATTTAAATTACCCATTGTCTAGTTTAACTTTATATCAAATATAGCATATATTTGCTCTCGCAAAATTAACAAGTATTCATGCAATTATTAGCTTATATTTTAATTTATCCTTTTTTATGGTTAATTTCTATACTTCCGTTTAGGCTTTTATATGCATTTTCTGATGGTTTATATTTTTTAATCTATTACATCATTGGCTATAGAAAAAAAACGGTTAAAGAGAATTTAAACCTAGTTTTCCCTGATAAGTCTGAGGACGAAATTAAAGACATAAGAAAAAAATTCTATCATCATCTATGTGATATGGTTGTAGAGGCTATAAAGTCTTTAACTATTACAGAAAAACAAATGATGAAACGTATGACTTTTCCTAACATTGAAGAAGTTAATCAATACAGTAAATCCAATAAAAGTATTGTGTTAATGTGTGCACACTATGGAAGTTGGGAATGGATTTTTATATTACAAAACCATGTAAACCACAAAGGTTATGCAGTATATAAAAAGTTAGAAAATAAATATTTTGACAAACTAGTTAAACGTATTAGAGCCAAATATAATTCTCATTTAATTACCACAAAAGAAACCTTTAGCACCTTACTACGTGCTAAAAATAATGGTGAATTAACTATTAATGGTTTTGTATCTGACCAAAGCCCAAAACCTTGGAAAGCTCACCATTGGTTAGAATTTATGGGTATTAATGTACCTGCTCATACAGGAGCCGAACTTTTAGCTAAGCAATTGGATATGGCTGTTGTATATTTTGCTGTAAAACGAATTAAAAGAGGTTACTACCAAACCACTTTTACAACTCTAGCTGAAAACCCAAACGACTTTAAAGACTATGAGATTACTGATGCTTTTTTTAAATTAGTAGAAAAACAAATACACGAAGCTCCTCAATATTATTTATGGACACATAAACGATGGAAACATCGTGATAAAACTCCTGAGGATTTTAAATAAAAAAAACACTCACAATTTTTAAAGTTGTGAGTGTTTTTTTATCCAACAAACTGATTAATTTTAGTAAATCTAATTCGTTTTTTTAATTACAGCTGAAACCAATCATTGACTCTTACATCGTTTTTAGGTACAAACGTTTTATGGATAAACTCGTTATTTGCTTTATTGTATTCATAATCTTTAGCCCATTCTTCATGGTTTTCTGCTAAAGCTATTAAACTTTCGCACACATAATCTATTTCATTACAGGTTGTTGTTGGATGTATTGACATGCGTATCCAACCTGGTTTACGAATTAAATCACCTAATGATATCTCATTAACCAAACTATGTGATTGCTCTTGGTCTACATGTAATAAATAATGACCATAAGTACCTGCACAACTACAACCACCACGTGTTTGAATTCCGAATTTGTCGTTTAATAATTTTACGCCTAAATTAAAATGTAAATTATCAATATAAAAGGAAACCACTCCTAATCGTTTTTTTTGATCTCCTGCTAATATTTTAATATTATCTACATGATCCAAGTTAGAAAATACTTGGTTTAGCAACTCATGTTCTCTATCTAACATATTTTTTACTCCCATTTGCTCCTTTAACTTTATAGCCAAAGCAGTCTTTATAGTTTGTAAAAAACCTGGAGTACCACCATCTTCTCGATCTTCTATATTGTCAATATATTTATGTTCTCCCCAAGGATTTGTCCAACTAACAGTACCTCCTCCTGGACAATCAGGTATCATATTTTTATATAGTTTTTTATTAAAAACTAAAACACCAGAAGTGCCAGGACCTCCTAAAAATTTGTGAGGCGAAAAGAATATAGCATCTAAAGCTTCGTCTTCATCTGCTGGATGCATATTAATATTTACGTAAGGTGCAGAACATGCAAAATCCACAAAGCATACACCTCCATTTTTATGCATTAATCTTGCAATTTGATGGTAAGGCGTCTCAATACCTGTGACATTACTTCCTCCTATTACTGAAGCTATTTTAAGTGGACAATCTTTATATTGTTCTAATAATATTTCAAGATTGCTCAAGCTAAATAAACCATCTTCTCCTGCAGGAATAACCTCCACTTTAGCCATAGTTTCTAACCAAGATGTGTGGTTAGAGTGATGCTCCATATGTGTTACAAATACCACTGGACGAATCTCGTCAGGAATAGTTGTAAATCTTTTTAAGTTTTCTGGAATTTTTAATCCTAATATACGCTGAAACTTATTGACTACACTTGTCATTCCGTTTCCTGCTACAATTAAAACGTCGTCTGCATTAGTATTAACATGTCCTTTAATAATTTGCCTAGCTTTATGATAAGCGTTTGTCATAGCTGTTCCAGACACAGTAGTTTCGGTATGTGTATTGGCTACAAAAGGTCCAAATTGATTTAATAGTTTATCTTCAATTGGTCTATATAAACGTCCAGAAGCTGTCCAATCTGTATAGACCATTTTTTGTAATCCATAAGGCGATTCAAACTCTTGATTTATACCTACAATATGCTGTCTGAATTTAGAAAAATAAGCTTCTAATTCTGATTTCTCTGTTCTTTGGGCTTTTGTAACGTGCATAACTAACTACTTGTTAAATAAAAATACTAAATATTAGCAATTTCCTTGATTTCTGAAATAATTTTATCTGCTAGACTATCTGCTTCTGTTTGGCTTTTAGCTTCTGTGTAAATTCTAATTATTGGCTCTGTGTTACTTTTTCGTAAGTGTGCCCAACTTTCTGCAAAGTCTATTTTAACACCATCAATGGTTGTTAAATTTTCATTGCTATATTTATCTTCCATTGCTTTTAAAATAGCATCAACATCCAAAGTTGGCGTTAATTCTATTTTTTTCTTACTCATAAAATAGCTTGTGTATGTTTTTCTAAGTTCACTAACACTTAATTTTCTTTCGGCTAACAAACTTAAAAATAAAGCAACACCAACTAATGCATCACGTCCATAATGTGATTCTGGATATATAATTCCGCCATTACCTTCTCCTCCAATAACTGAGTTATTTTTTTTCATTAAAGTAACTACATTAACCTCTCCAACTGCAGAAGCCTCGTATGTACCTCCATGTTTTTCAGTCACATCTCGCAATGCTCTGGTTGAGCTCATGTTGCTTACCGTATTACCTGGATTTTGACTTAAAACCCAGTCAGCACATGCAACTAAAGTGTACTCTTCGCCAAACATTTCGCCATTTTCATCCATAAAAGCTAAGCGATCAACATCTGGATCGACAACAATTCCAAAATCGGCATTATGCTTTTTAACTTCGTTAGATAAATCTCCTAAATGCTCTTTTAAAGGTTCTGGATTATGCGAAAAATGACCTGTTGGATCACAATATAATTTTACTGCCTCAACACCTAAACGCTCCAACAATAAAGGTATTGCAATTCCTCCTGTACTATTTACACCATCAACAACTACTTTAAAATTTGCGTTTTCTATTGCTTTTTGGTTTACATATTCCAATTCTAAAACCTCATCAATATGTATGTCTATATAAGCATCATTTTTAGTAATCGCTCCTAAATCATCTACTTCAGCAAATGTCATGCTATCAGACTCTGCAATCTCTAAAATTTTCTGTCCTTCTGCACCATCTAAAAATTCACCTTTAGCATTTAATAATTTTAAAGCATTCCATTGTTTTGGATTATGACTGGCAGTCAATATTATCCCACCATCTGCATGTTCCATTGGCACAGCAATCTCAACTGTTGGTGTTGTTGATAAACCTAAGTCCACAACTTGAATACCTAATCCTACTAATGTATTCATTACCAAGTTTTGAATCATGTCTCCAGATAAACGTGCGTCACGACCAACAACTACTTTATAATCGGTTTTGTCGCGTTGTTGTTTTAGCCAAGTACCATAAGCTGATGCAAATTTTACTGCATCTATTGGTGTTAAATTATCACCAACTGATCCTCCAATTGTCCCTCTAATTCCTGATATAGATTTTATAAGTGTCATTCTCTAAATTTGTTTTTTAATTTTAAAAAATAGGTTTCAAAATATTTATAAGACAGATGTGCCATTATAAAAGTAAATGCAAAAGTTAACATATAAATTAAAACTATTGTTAACCAGTCATTAAAAATTGTATCTATTTGTAGCTTCAAAAATAAGAAAACTACAGCGTTTAATGCGATTACATGAAACATATATAATCCATAAGATATTTGACCCAAGTAATTAAGTGCTTTATTTTGAATGTTAACACCTAGATTATTATGCGATATCGTGTGGATAAACATCCCAAATAACACCATAGTTATTAGGTTAAATATATAAGTGTCTGTTGAATGAAATATATCTGTTACAAAATACAACAATACCAAAACGACTATTATTATTGGGTAAATCTTATTCTTTTTAAAAAACTGAAGCTGCTTTTTTTCTTCTAAAACTGCTACAATTCCGCCAAAAAACAAAAAGAAAAATACCATATTAAAACTTTTAAGAAAACTAAAAAGGCTTAAATGAAATATTAAAAAGTACAAACCAGTTAGTCCTATTAAAAATTGTAAAACCCTATTTTTATTTACCAAAAATAAAGCTGGAGCAACTATAATATAAAATTGCTCCTCAATACCAATAGACCACAACACCTCCAATATACCTCCAGGCATGTAAAGCTTGGCAAAAATATTTGGTAAAAAAAACGTAGATAATAATAGACCATCCCATAATGGGTAATTATTTGTATACGGAATTTCTAATTTTGGAAGAATAATCCAATAAAACACAAACCCAAAAATAACAACCAAATAATACAACGGAAATATCCGTAATACACGACGCACGTAAAATTTACGTATAGAAAAAGCATCGCGCTGTTTACTACTATAAATAGTTTTAATTATTAAAAAACCACTTAATACAAAAAACATATATACTGCTTCTACTCCTCGATTAAATATAGGTGCATCCAAAAAGTATGGAAGTCCTTGATTACGACATAATTGTGGTAAATGAAAAAACACAACCAATGTGGCTAATACAAACCGTAATACATCTAAATTGGGTAATCGCTTCAAATTATAAAATTTACAGGGTAAAAATACATATATTTATAAGATGAATTTTCTAGCACACATTTATCTTTCCGGAAACGACAAAATGATTACCATTGGTAACTTTATAGCAGATGGTATAAGAGGAAAAAAATATAAAGACTACCCACAAGACATCCAAATTGGCATTTTATTACATAGACAAATCGACACTTTTACTGATGCACATCCCACAGTAAGAAAAAGCACCAAACGACTACACAAAAATTATGGACATTATTCTGGTGTGATAGTCGATATTTTATACGACCACTATTTAGCAAAAAACTGGTCAAAATACTCAGAAGTGCCTTTAGCAGACTATGTGGATGACTTTTACGATACGCTTGAAAATAATTTTGAAATCTTACCTTCCCGAATTCAAAAAATGATGCCTCACCTTTTAGCAGACAATTGGTTGCTAAGCTATGCATCCATTGAAGGAATAACAAAAGTATTGGAAGGCATGAATAGACGTACTAAAAACCGTTCTAAAATGAATTTAGCTGTCAATGAATTAGAAGAATTTTATAGTGAATTTGAAACAGAATTTACTAGCTTTTTTGATGAGCTTATCACTTTTACCAAACAAACATTAGAGACATTACAAACTAAGGACCAATGAAAAATTTAGCATTACTTTTTGTAATTTGTATTACTTTTTTTAGTTGCAAAAACAACAACAAACGTGGGTTAATTACCAAACAGGCTATGGTTGTTTCTGCACGAGAAGAAGCATCTAAAATTGGAACTGCTATTTTAAAACAAGGCGGAAACGTCTTTGACGCTATGATAGCAACAGATTTAGCCTTAGCTGTTTGCTACCCTTATGCAGGCAATATTGGTGGTGGTGGTTTTATGGTTTATCGATTGGAGGATGGTAGCATTGGCGCATTAGATTATCGCGAAAAGGCACCAAAGCTAGCAACCAAAAATATGTATTTAGACAGTTTAGGAAATATTATCCCTAATCTAAGTACTCAAGGTGGACTTGCTGTTGGAGTTCCTGGCACAATCGCAGGATTATTTGAAGTGCACGAAAAATTTGGTTCTTTACCTATACAAGACATTATGCAGCCTGTCATTGATTTAGCAAATCGTGGTTTTGTGGTCTCACAAAAAGATCAAGCTGTATTAGAAGAAAAAAAAGAAGCTTTCTTAGCAGTCAATAAAAGCGAAATATTATTTACAAAAAATTGGATTGCTAAAGACACAATTAAACAACCAAACTTAGCAAAAACCTTGGAAGCCATAATGCTAAATGGTCGTGACGAATTTTATAAAGGTCAAACCGCTAAAAAATTAGCAAGCTTTATTCAAGCTAATGGTGGCGTAATAACGGTTGAAGACTTAGCAAGTTATCAAGCCATATGGCGTAAACCTATAACATTTGAATATGATAATTTAAACATTATATCCATGTCACCTCCTTCAAGTGGTGGTATCTGTTTAGCTCAAATATTAAAGCAAATTGAAGATTTTGATTTAGATGAATTTGGGCATAATAGCCTTAAAAGTATTCAGGTTATAACCGAAGCCGAGCGACGTGCTTACGCAGACCGTAGTTTTTATTTAGGTGATCCTGATTTTGTTACAATACCTCATAACCAATTGTTAAGTGATGATTACCTAAAAAACAGAATGGCTAACTTCTCCTTTGATAAAGCGACACCTTCAAGTACTATTTCTCATGGAAAAGTTGACATTATTGAAAGTGATGAAACCACGCACTATTCTATTGTCGATCAATTTGGTAATGCTATAGCAGTAACAACCACCTTAAATTCTGGTTATGGCTCAAAGTTATATAGTTCAGAATTAGGCTTTTTCTTTAATAACGAGATGGACGACTTTTCTAGCAAACCAGGTGTACCAAATGTATATGGATTAATTGGTGCAGAAGCTAATAGTATCTTACCAGAAAAACGCATGCTTAGCTCCATGACGCCAACGATTGTAGAAAAAAACGACAAACTATACATGACTTTAGGGACTCCTGGTGGATCCACAATAATAACATCAGTATTGCAAACTATATTAAACGTGCATGAATATGATATGACCATGCAAGAAGCTGTTAATGCACCAAGATTTCATCATCAATGGTTACCTGACCAAATTAGAATGGAACCAAACTCTTTTTCTAAAGACCTAGTTAATCAATTACATCAAAAAGGCTATACTATTACAGAGAAAAATGCTGATGTGATTGGTAAAGTAGATGGCATCTTAGTTTTAGATAATGGTCAATTAGAAGGTGGTGCAGATAAACGTGGTGATGACACTGCTATTGGATTTTAAACACTAAACCAAATTTTAAAACAAAATAATTTTTACTTAATGAAATTAAAAAAAACATTAAAAATAATAACTGGAGTAATCATCTTTTTTACATTACCTAGTTTACTGTTTTTTGGGTTTGTTTACTTTAAATATAACGAAGATTTACCTATTGGTAATCAAACTAAAAAAGCAGATATTTTAGCTCATAAAATGCTTATTTCTTTAAATACCGATGCTTACAAGGCTACTAATAATTTAGAATGGACATTTAGACGTAAACACCACTACAAATGGGATAAAAAAAATAATAGCTGCGAAGTCTATTGGAAAAAAAACAAGGTTATATTAAACCTTAATAATCCGTCTATAAGTAAAGTTTTTGTAAATAAACAGGAAATTAATTCCTCTGATAAAAAAGAGCTTATCCAAATAGCAACAAATTACTTTAACAACGATTCCTTTTGGTTAGTTGCACCTTATAAAGTGTTTGACCAAGGTACGTCTAGAAGCATTGTAAAACATAATGGTAAAGATGCTTTATTGGTTACATATTCTAAAGGAGGCACTACTCCTGGAGATTCTTATTTATGGATTTTAGATGACAATTATAAGCCTACAAAATTTAAAATGTGGGTAGACATTTTACCTATTGGAGGTTTAGAAGCCTCTTGGAGTGACTGGAAAAAAACCGAGTCTAATGCTAAGTTACCAACCAACCACCAATTATTCTTTTTTAGTTTTGATATGGGTGACGTAAAAGGCACAAAATAAAATAAGCAGTATTTTAGCATTAGTTAGTTTTAAACTAAATGTCAAAATACTGCTTATTAAAATTAAAAGCAAGTTTTACTACTTACTTTTTTGCCCAACAAATTGCTGTTCTTTGGATTTAAATAACACATTAAAAGTGGTTAAACTTCCATATATACGTGTAATATACTGTTGTAAATCTACTTTTTCAGATGGTTCTAGATTACTAGAGTTAACTTTTTGTTCCATAACTCTCAATCGGTCTCTAACCATAGTAATTTTATGAAAAAAGTCTTCAATTTTTATTGCTTTACTTTTTAAATTACTGTCGGCTGGTTTTAACTCTAAGATGCCTCCTTTCCACTTGTCTCCAATTGGCACAATTTCCGAGACATCGCTATATTTTTTAAGTATTCTAACCAAGCTACTTTCTACATCAAAAAGACTAATAGTATCCACCTCGTTTTCTGCAGCTTCAATAACTTCAAAATCATCATTTAACGCAATGGTTTCTAATCCATTTTCAATAAAAGTAACCCAATAGTGTTTACTATCAAGGTTAGTTACCACTCCTTTTCCGTGTTCTGGATGGTTAATTCTAGAGCCTATTCCTAATATTTCCATTATCGTAATTTTTATAATTTCAAAAATAGTGATAATTAATAAAATCCTAACAAACTGTATTTCTAAAAGAATTACAAAATGCGTATCTTTACAGCTTTGTCTATTTCTGGACAAAAACACTTAAATGCTATGAGTAATTTTGAAGAAAACATTGAGGTTAAAGGTGCTAGAGCACATAACCTTAAAAATATTGATGTGACCATTCCTCGCGAAAAACTAGTGGTTATTACTGGTTTATCTGGTAGTGGTAAATCGTCATTAGCATTTGACACCATATATGCTGAAGGACAACGTCGTTATATCGAAACATTTTCTGCTTATGCAAGACAATTTTTAGGTGGTTTAGAGCGTCCTGATGTTGATAAAATTGATGGTTTATCTCCTGTAATTGCTATTGAGCAAAAAACAACCAGTAAATCTCCAAGGTCAACCGTTGGTACTATTACAGAGATTTATGACTTTTTACGTTTATTATATGCAAGAGGTAGTGATGCCTACAGCTATAATACTGGTGAAAAGATGGTGAGCTATAGCGATGAGCAGATTAAAGAGTTAATTACCTCAAGCTATAAAGGCAAACGTATAAATATTTTAGCTCCTGTAGTACGTTCTAGAAAAGGACATTATCGCGAGTTATTTGAGCAAATTGCTAAACAAGGCTTTGTAAAAGTACGTACTGATGGCGAAATCAAGGATTTGGTTAAAGGTATGAAGTTGGATCGTTACAAAAACCACGATATTGAGATTGTAATTGATAGACTTAAAATTGATGATGGTGTTGATAATGACAAACGTTTAACCGAAAGTATTAATACTGCCATGTACCATGGTGATGATGTATTAATGATTATTGACCAAGACACACAAGAGGCTCGTTATTTTAGTCGTAGCTTAATGTGTCCAACTTCTGGCGTTTCTTACCCAAATCCAGAACCCAACAATTTTTCATTTAACTCGCCTAAAGGTGCTTGCGATAATTGTAATGGAATCGGAACTCTGTATCAAGTTAACGAAAAAAAGATTGTTCCTGACGATACGTTATCCATAAAAACAGGTGCTCTGGCACCTCATGGTCCAGAAAAAAAGAGTTGGATTTTTAAACAATTTGAAACCATTGCAGAACGCTATAATTTTAAATTAAGCGATCCATATAAATCAATACCAGAAGAAGCTAAACAAATTATTATGTTTGGTGGTAATGAAAAATTTTCGGTAGAAAGTAAAACTTTAGGAATTACTAGAGACTATAAAATAGACTTTGAAGGTGTTGCTAACTTTATCGAAAATCAATACAAAAATGCTGAGTCAACCTCTTTAAAACGTTGGGCTAAAGACTATATGGACAAAATAGAGTGTCCAGTTTGTCAAGGTGCTAGACTAAAAAAAGAATCATTATACTTTAAAGTAAACGGTAAAAATATTGCTGAATTAGCTAATCAAGACATTAGTGATTTAGCCATTTGGTTTAAACAATTACCCGAATTTTTATCCAAAAAGCAAGTCAAAATTGCTGAAGAAATTATAAAAGAAATTAATGCTAGGCTTCAGTTTTTATTAGACGTTGGTTTGGACTATTTGTCTTTAAACCGAAGCTCAAAATCGTTATCTGGTGGAGAAGCACAACGTATTAGATTAGCCACACAAATTGGATCGCAATTGGTTGGTGTACTTTACATTTTGGACGAACCTAGTATTGGGCTACACCAACGTGATAACGAAAAATTAATTAATAGCCTTGTGTCTTTGCGTGACATTGGTAACTCCGTTATTGTGGTAGAACATGATAAGGATATGATAGAACGTGCAGATCATGTTATTGATATTGGACCTAGAGCTGGTAAACATGGAGGAGAAATTATTAGTCAAGGGACTCCTAAACAGTTATTAAAAGAAAAAACACTTACTGCAGAATATTTGAATGGTAAAAGAGAAATCGAAATACCTAAAAAACGACGCGAAGGTAATGGTCACTTCCTAGAGCTTAAAGGCTGTACAGGTAATAATCTAAAAAATGTGTCTGTAAAATTTCCTTTAGGTAAAATGATTGGTGTTACAGGTGTCTCTGGTAGCGGAAAATCTACATTAATTAACGAGACACTCTACCCTATTTTAAATGCACACTACTTTAATGGTGTTAAAAAACCAATGCCATATAAAAGCATTAAAGGTTTAGAGCATATAGATAAGGTTATAGACATTAATCAGTCTCCTATTGGTCGTACACCAAGAAGTAATCCTGCAACTTACACCAAAACTTTTGACGAAATCCGTAGCCTTTTTGCTAAAATACCAGAAGCCATGATACGTGGCTATAAACCTGGACGATTCAGTTTTAATGTTGCTGGAGGACGTTGCGAAACCTGTAAAGGTGGTGGCTTACGTGTTATTGAAATGAATTTTTTACCTGATGTGTATGTAGAATGTGAAACCTGTCAAGGTAAACGTTTTAATCGCGAAACATTAGAGATTAGATATAAAGGAAAAAGTATTAGTGATGTTTTAGACATGACTATAAACGAAGGTGTTGACTTTTTTGAAAACATTCCTAAAATTCATAAAAAACTAAAAACAATTAAGGATGTTGGATTAGGTTACATTACCTTAGGACAACAAAGCACAACGCTTTCCGGTGGAGAAGCTCAACGTATAAAATTAGCAACCGAGTTAAGTAAACGTGATACTGGTAATACCTTTTATATTTTAGACGAACCCACTACAGGCTTACATTTTGAAGACATTAGAGTGTTAATGATTGTTTTAAATAAATTAGCAAATAAAGGAAACACTGTCTTAATTATAGAACATAATTTAGATGTCATCAAAACCGTTGATCATATAATTGATATTGGTTACGAAGGTGGCAAAGGTGGTGGACAAGTCGTCGTAGAAGGCACTCCAGAAGTGGTTGCAAAACATAAAAAAAGCTATACAGCTAAATTTTTAAAGAAAGAATTAAAATAGTAATCCCAATGGTTACTTTTACAATAAATAATTAATAGAAAATAAACAGTTATATAATGAGAGAAGAAAAACATCCAAAAGGTTGGAATGAGAAAAAAACAAATGATTCTTGGGCGATTTTTAAAATCATGGGAGAATTTGTTAATGGATTTGAAAAGATGAGTGCCATAGGACCTTCTGTTTCAATTTTTGGTTCTGCACGTACTAAACCAGACCACAAGTATTATAAGTTAGCAGAAAATGTTGCGTCAAAAATTGTTGATGCTGGTTATGGTGTTATTACAGGTGGTGGACCTGGTATTATGGAAGCTGGTAATAAAGGTGCCCATTTAGCAGGAGGTACATCTGTTGGTTTAAACATAGAATTACCTTTTGAACAACATGATAATCCATATATAGATTCTGACAAGAACATCAATTTTGACTACTTTTTTGTTAGAAAAGTAATGTTTGTAAAATATAGCCAAGGTTTTGTCGTAATGCCAGGAGGATTTGGAACTTTAGACGAATTATTTGAAGCGATAACTTTAATACAAACTAATAAAATCGAAAAATTCCCAATTATACTTGTAGGTACTGACTTTTGGGAAGGTTTAATGGGATGGGTTAAAACCACACTTTTAGATAGTTTCGCAAATATTAGCGAAGGTGACTTAGATTTAATACATTTAGTAGATACAGCAGAAGAAGTTGTAGATATTTTAGATAGCTTCTACAAAGATTATGGATTAAGCCCTAATTTCTAAAACAATTAATGATAAAAAAAACATTATACTTATTAATACTACTTAGTTTTTCAGGTGTCTATGCACAAGACACCTTTAAAACTATGTTTTATAATTTATTAAATTTTCCGCTTCAAGAACCTGCAAGTGATCGCTTAGACGAGCTAGATATTATATTATCCAATTACCAACCAGATCTTTTTATGGTTTGCGAGCTTAATAATAGCTCTGGAGCAAATGCTATTTTAAACATGATGCAACAAAGCATTAATGTTAATTATCAAATGGCAAACTTTACACTTAACTCAAGCGATAATAACTTAGGAGACCAAAATGACTTACAAAACTTAATCTATTTTGATAGCACAAAATTTAGTTTGGAAGGACAAAATCAAGTCACTACAATTTACAGAGACTTTAATCATTACCAATTAAAGTTAAACACACTAACTCAAGACACAGACCCAATATATTTAAACGTGATAGTGTGTCACTTAAAAGCATCAAGTGGTACTACAAATCAGCAATTACGTTTTCAAATGGCTCAGGATTTAACAACTTACTTATCCACTTTTTCAAGTAATGATTATTTTTTATTAGCAGGAGATTTTAATGTGTACACAAATTCCGAACCTGCTTTTCAAGAGTTTATCAATCCTACAAACAATATTACCTTTATAGATCCAGCAAACAGGATGGGTAGTTGGCACAATAACCAAAGTTATTTAGATGTTTTTACACAATCTACAAGGACAGCAACAGGACTTGGTGGTACTACAGGAGGTTTTGATGACAGGTTTGACTTTATACTAACTAGTACCTCTTTGACTAATAATCCGGAATTACAATTTACGCCAAATAGTTATCAAGTATATGGTAACAATAACAACCCAAATTGCTGGAATAGCGCAATAAATAGTAACGATTGTTCTGGTATTTTGTTTTCAGAAAGTATTAGAGAGTCTTTACACAATTTTAGCGACCATCTTCCCGTTACTTTAAATATTGAAACCAATCAAAACTTTTTAAACATACCTGATGTGGTAGTTAAAAAACCGGTTTTCGAGATTATTGGATCCAATATGGTTTCAAGTTTATTAAATTTAAAAATTAACGCATCGCTTAAAAAAGACAATAACTTAAAGATTTACAACACGTTAGGTCAAGTTGTAAAAACAATTTATACAAACGACAAAACTATTAACGTTGATATTTCGTATTTATCAAACGGAATATATTACATTTCACTTAACAATATTAATGTTCAACCTTTAAAGTTTGTAAAAGTCAATTGAAGCTAAACTATTATATTTTTATTTGTTTTATACTATTTAGTATTTCGGCTTTAAGCCAAAATACTATTGACATTGAGGCTGTTTTTGATACTAAAAAAAATAGCATAAACGTAACGCAAAGTATACAATATAAAAACAATAGTAATACGGTTTTAGACACCATCTATTTAAACGATTGGAGTCATAGCTATTCTTCGAAAACAACTCCACTTGCCGAGCGTTTTGCAGATGAGTTTAAAACAACATTTCATTTTGCAAATAATGAAGATCGTGGTTTTACTGCATTAACTAGTATTAAACAATCTAATCAAACTACTTTTTTTGAACGTTTAGCTAAACACCCAGATGTTATTAAGGTAGCTCTTAACACACCTTTACAACCCAATCAATCTTATAATATTACACTTACCTACATTGTTCAAATACCTCATAATAAATTTACAAGATATGGTGTCACTGACTTTGGGGATTACAACCTACGCTTTTGGTACATTACGCCTGCTGTGTTTGATGGATCTTGGCATTACTACAGTAATAAAGATTTAGAGGATTTATTTGTAGAACCTGCAAATATTACCCTTAAACTTACCTATCCAAATAATTTTACGCCAGTATCTGAATTAAATATTCTAAATAATAAAGTTGGAACTGTTACAACCACTACATTTAAAGGTGAAAATAGAATAAACTCTAAATTATCACTAGTACAAAACAACGATTACAAAACAGTTGAAACAGATTTTTTTAATATTGAATCAAATATTGATACTGAAAGTCTAGAACCTACTGAAGTGGCATTAGCATCCGATCGAGTTGCACAATTTATTACCAAAAACCTAGGTGATTATCCACATGAAAAAGTATTATTAACTTGGATTGATTACAAAAAAGACCCTATTTATGGTCTTAATTTACTTCCTGACTTTGTAAGACCTTTTGAGGATACGTTTCAATATGAATTAAAATTACTTAAAACCACATTAAAGGTATATTTAGAAAACACTTTGTTAATAAACCCAAGAAAAGAACAGTGGTTACTAGATGGTATTCAGGTGTATTATTTAATGAAATACGTCGAAAATTTTTATCCTAACCAAAAAATATTAGGAAAACTAGCTAATGTTTGGGGAGTAAGATCGTTTCATGCAGCAGACTTAAATTTTAACGACCAATATTCATTTTTATACATGCACATGGCACGTACAAATATTGACCAACCTATTGGTATGGCTAAGGACTCGTTATTAAAATTCAATAAAAATATTTCTAACAAATACAAAGCAGCAATTGGATTAAATTACTTGGATGATTACATAGGTGACTCTATAGTCTCTAAAACTTTAAGTGATTTTGTTAAACAATCTAAATTAAAACGCACAACACCAGCAGATTTTGAAACTATAATTAGATCTAAAACGCCTAAAAATATTGATTGGTTTTTTGAAGACTATGTTAGCACAAGTAAAAAGATAGATTTTAAAATCAAAAAGATAAAAAAATCAGAAGACTCCATTAAAATTACTCTTAAAAACCTTAGGGATAATAAAATGCCTGTTTCGCTTTTTACTTTAGAAAACGATAGTATTACCTCCAAATTTTGGATTGATGGTTTTAATGGTAATAAAACCATTACAATAGCAAATAAAGACGTGGACCAATTAGCGTTAAACTATGATAATGTCATACCAGAATTTAACCAACGTAACAATTTTAAAAAGTTAAATGGCTTTTTTCTAACCAATAAACCTTTACAATTTAGATTATTTAAAGACATTGAAGACCCAAACTATAACCAAGTCTTTTTTATGCCAGAGTTTGACTATAATTTCTATGATGGACTATCTCCTGGTTTAAAACTATACAATAAGACCCTTTTAAGTAAGCGCTTTCTATACAAATTAAGTCCTAAATATGGATTTAAAAGTAATCAAGTTGTTGGTAGTGCCTCCTTAATTTATAATGCTAGACCAGAAGGTACAGACAATTTTAGAACACGCTATGGATTATCTGGTAATTATTACAATTATGCACCAAACCTAAGCTATACCTCTTTTACACCTTTTATTGATTATAATTTTAGAAACCATAAAGATTTAAGGGACAATAAACGTGAGTTTTTATCTTTTAGATATGTAAATATAAATAGAGAGGTAGATCCAACAGGAGAATTTGAAACAGATGGAGAGCCAAAATATTCTGTCTTTAATGCTAAATATGGTCTTGTAGACAATAATTTAAAAGACTACGCGTCTTTATTTACAGATTTACAAGTGGCTAAAAACTTTGGTAAAATATCGGCTACGTTAGAGTTTAGAAACCTAAACGAACGTAATAAACAATTTAATTTACGTGTTTTTTCTGGTTTGTTTTTATACAATGATACGTATCAAGATTCTGACTTTTTTAGTTTTGCTTTAGACAGACCTACAGACTATTTATTTGACTATAATTATTTAGGTAGAAGCGAACAAACTGGAGTATTAAGTCAACAAATTATAATAGCCGAAGGTGGATTTAAATCTAAACTATCTCAGCCTTTTGCTAACCAATGGATGACAACCGTTAACACAAGCGCAACACTTTGGAGATATATTATGCTTTATGGTGATGCTGGAGTTATAAAAAATCAAAATTTTAGTCCAGAATTTGTTTATGATTCTGGTATTAGATTAAATCTTGTCGAAGATTATTTTGAGCTATACTTTCCGGTCTACTCTAATTTAGGTTGGGAAATAGGACAACCTAATTATGACGAAAAAATTAGGTTTATAGTTACCCTATCTCCAAAAACTTTATTAGGTCTATTTACTAGACGTTGGTATTAATAAATTCTTAGCAGATTAGTCTTTTTTGCGATTAATTTATTAAATAACCCTACTTAAGGCTTAATTATTGAATAATTCACATTATTTTAAGATTTTTTGATATTGCTAAACCGACAATTTTTGATTAAATTTGTTTCAAATAATTCCTTACACATGCAAACAAAAGTTAACAATAAAAAAGACTTGTCTTTTGAAGATTTTAAAACTGAAGTTCTTAAAGATTACCACATCGCTGTAACCAGTCGTGAATGTAGTCTATTAGGACGTCGTGAAGTGTTAACCGGAAAAGCTAAATTTGGAATATTTGGTGACGGTAAAGAAGTCCCTCAATTAGCTATGGCTAAAGCTTTTCAAAACGGAGATTTTAGATCAGGTTACTATCGTGATCAAACCTTTATGATGGCTATTGGAGAGCTAACAATTCAGCAGTTTTTTGCTGGATTATATGCCAATACAGATTTATCGCAAGAACCTATGTCTGCAGGAAGACAAATGGGTGGACATTTTGCAACGCATAGTGTGGATGAAAACGGAAATTGGAAAAATCTAACTCAGCAAAAAAACTCAAGTTCTGACATCTCACCTACAGCAGGTCAAATGCCAAGATTATTAGGTTTAGCGCAAGCATCAAAAATTTACAGAAATGTTAAAGGTATTGATACGACCAATTTTTCTGTAAATGGTAATGAAATTGCTTGGGGAACTATAGGAAACGCAAGTACAAGTGAAGGTTTGTTTTTTGAAACTATTAATGCTGCTGGTGTATTACAAGTACCAATGGTAATAAGCGTTTGGGATGATGAATACGGAATCTCTGTACATGCAAGACACCAAACAACAAAAGAAAATATTTCTGAAATCTTAAAAGGATTTCAACGTGATAAAGACAATAATGGTTATGAAATCCTAAGAGTTAAAGGTTGGGATTATGCTAATTTAATAGCGACCTATGAAGAAGCTGCAAAAATAGCAAGAGAAGAACACGTACCTGTTTTAATTCATGTTAACGAGCTTACACAACCACAAGGTCACTCGACCTCAGGATCGCATGAGCGTTACAAAGATAAAGACCGTTTAGAGTGGGAAGCTAATAACGATTGTAATCTTAAAATGCGTGCTTGGTTAATAGAAAACAACATTGCAACTGACGAAGAATTACAAACCATTGAAAAAAACATTAAAAAGCAAGTTAGAGATGCTAAAAAAGCTGCATGGACTAATTATTTAAAACCTGCTTTGACAGAAAAAGAAGATTTAGTAGCGCTATTAAAAAATGTTGCTAACGCTAGTTCTAATAAAGTGTTTATTGAAAAAATTGCAAACGATTTAAGTGCTATTGGAGAGCCTAACAGAAAAGACTCTGTATCTGCTGCTAGAAAAGCGTTGCGTTATGTTATTGCTGAAAATTCTTCAGAAAAACAACAATTATTAGACTGGATTGACACCTTTTTTACCAAGGTACAACCCTTGTATAGTTCTGATTTACATAACGAAAGTTCAACTTCTGCGATTCATATAAAAGAAATTAAACCAACTTATGACAGTAAAACTGAAGATGTTGATGGACGTGTTATTTTAAGAGAAAACTTTGATGCTATCTTTAATACATATCCTGAAACTTTAGTATTTGGAGAAGATGCTGGTAACATTGGAGATGTTAATCAAGGATTAGAAGGTTTACAAGAAAAATATGGCGAATTACGCGTTGCTGATGTTGGTATTAGAGAAGCGACCATTTTAGGCCAAGGTATTGGTATGGCTATGCGTGGTTTACGTCCAATTGCCGAAATTCAGTATTTAGATTATATACTATATGCTTTACAAATAATTAGCGATGATTTAGCAACCTTGCGTTACAGAACAAAAGGTCGTCAAAAAGCACCATTAATTATTCGTACTCGTGGACATAGACTAGAAGGTATTTGGCATTCAGGTTCGCAAATGGGTGGCGTTTTAAATCTAGTTAGAGGGATTCATGTATTGGTACCAAGAGACATGACCAAAGCTGCAGGTTTTTACAATACACTTTTAAAAAGTGACGAGCCTGCCTTAATTGTAGAGTGTCTTAACGGTTATAGATTAAAAGAGAAATTACCAACTAATATTGGAGAGTTTACAACACCTATTGGAGTTGTTGAAACTATCAAGGAAGGTGCAGATATTACTTTAATATCTTATGGATCAACTTTAAGAATTGTTCAACAAGCTGGCAAAGAACTAGCTGAAGTTGGTATTGATGCAGAAATTATTGACATACAATCTTTACTACCTTTTGATATTAATCACGACATTGTAAACAGTGTCAAAAAGACCAACCGCTTAATGGTTATAGATGAGGACGTTCCTGGTGGAGCATCCGCATATATATTAGATCAAATAATTAACACTCAAAATGCATATAAGCATTTAGATAGCCAACCTAAAACATTAGCTGCTAAACCACATAGACCAGCTTATGGTACAGATGGAGATTACTTCTCTAAACCTTCAACAGAAGATGTTTTTGAAGCAGTTTACGCGGTTATGCACGAGTCTAATCCTAGTCGTTTTCCTAAGTTAAGATAATTGGTCAAACGCTATATACTAAATAAAAAAGCTCATCTATAAAATTAGATGAGCTTTTTACTTATATATTAGTTACCATTTACGATTTTAGAAAATCAATTAAGATAGTATTTAATTGGTCCTTATGGGTAATATTTAAACCATGAGGTGCACCTTTAATGACTTTAAACACATTATCTGTAATACCTTTTGCTGCTTGATTAGCAGACGTTTCAATTGGGACAGTGTTATCACTATCACCATGTACAATTAAAGTTGGCACATTTACATTTTTTAATTCATCTCTAAAATCTGTATGCATCCATGCTTTGGCAGTTTCGATTGTGGCTCTTGGCGAAGCGTGTGAAGCTACAACAAAATCATAGTCTAATTGTGCTTGACTAACCTTGTCTTTATTGTCTTCAAAATTATAAAACCCTTTAGAAAATTCTTTTAAAAACCCTACTCTGTCTTCTTCTAAAGCATCTTGAATACCTTGTAAATCCTTTTCAGAGACACCATCAGGATTATCCTCTTTTTGCTTAACTAAAGGTATTATACTACTTATTAAAGCTGCTTTAGCAATTTTATCTGTGCCAAAATCTGTACAATATCTTACAACTTCTCCTCCTCCCATTGAAAATCCTACAACAATCACATCTTCAAGATCTAACTGAGCAATAATTTGTTCTAAATCGCTAGCTAATGCAGAATAGTCGTATCCATTCCAAGGTGTACTACTTATTCCGAAGCCTCTCCTATCGTAGGAAATGCATCTATAACCTGATTCTACGATTTTCCACACTTGATGTTCCCATGATTTTCTACTTAATGGCCAACCATGAATTAAAATGACTGGTTGTCCGCTTCCATAATCTTCATAAAAAATATCTACGGTTTCTGCTGTGTTTTTGTTTGTAATAAATGGCATATCAATTTCTTTTTTTTGGTTTACTTAAAGATAAAATATCAATGACTAAACAGTGTTAAACCAGACTTAAAGTATTATTAACAAGTCGTTAAATTGCAAAAAATAAAATATATAAATGAAATTATGCAGACAATAGGCATTAGCTAGAGTAAATGACTCCTTTTTTTATACCTTTAAAATCTATTTAAAAATTATGATAGAACAAACCGATTTAACAACACGCGATTGGCTAGCTATTGAGCGTACCAAATTAGCCAACGAACGTACTTTTTTGGCTTATTTTAGAACTTTTTTAGTTATTTTAGGTACAGGAATTACTATACTTAAATTAGATTTACTAGCAGATTTAAAAACGTATGGTATCATATTAATAGCAATAGCTCCTATTATTTTAATAATAGGTATTGTACGCCTATATGTAGTCAAACGCACTATAAAAAAACACTATAAAATTTAAATGAAAGCTGTATCTGTTGTTACGATCCGAAAAGAGTTAAAACATAAAACCAACGAAGAATTGGCGGAACTATGTTTAAGATTATCACGTTTTAAAAAAGAAAACAAAGAGCTGCTTACCTATTTATTATTTGAAGCAGATAGTGAAGCTGGTTATATTGAAACCGTCAAAGCTGAAATTGACGAACAATTTGAACTAATAAATACAGATAGCTTTTTTTATATAAAAAAGAGTGTTAGAAAGATTTTACGAAACACGAAAAAATATATTAGATACTCGCTTAATAAAGAAACTGAAGTTGAATTACTGCTGTACTTTTGTAAAAAGTTAAAAACAATGAAACCGTCTATTTCTAGAAACACAACCTTAACTAATCTGTATGACCGAAACATTGAGGCGATTACTAAAAAAATATTAGCATTACATGAAGATTTACAATACGATTATACTACTGAATTAGAAGATATGTAGTTTAAAATTAAAACATAAAAAAAGCCAACCTTAACGGTTGGCTTTTATATTCAATCTGTAAATAGATTATGCAGTTTGCATATTGTGTTTACCCTCGTAAACTTCTTCTATTAATTTTTTATTAAAAGCTGGCAAATCGTTTGGATTACGACTTGTGACTAATCCTTCATCTACCACAACTTCGCTATCTTCCCACATGGCTCCTGCATTTACTAAATCTCTTTTAATAGAGCTAAATGATGTTACTTTACGTCCTTGCAATACACCTGCTTCAGCTAACAACCAAGGTGCATGGCAAATAGCTGCTACTGGTTTTTTATTCGCAAAAAACGATTTAATAAATCTAATTGCATCTTCATTTCTTCTTAAAGTATCAGGATTAATGACTCCTCCTGGTAATACTAGTGCATTATAATCGTCTTGAGACACTTGATCTAAGGTTTTATCTACTTCATAACTGTTACTCCAGTTTCCGTCTGCCCAACCTTTTATTTGTCCTGATTTTTCAGAGACGATATGTACATCTGCTCCTGCTTCTTTTAAAGCATTCATTGGTTCTTTTAATTCACTTTCTTCAAATCCATTGGTTGCTAAAATTGCAACTTTCTTTCTCTCTAAGTTTTCCATTTTATCTTTTGGTTTTTGTTATTAATAATTCGATTTACCTCTAAAGTACTATAATTAATAGCCTTAGACGAATTACAAAACCTGTTTAACTTCGATTTAATATCAAGTGTTAAATAATAATATGGAAGTGTTAAAACCCATTTAGCTTCGTTAAAAAAATTAACTATTTGGGTTCTATAATTAAATATATTGCAGTACTATCTCCAACATTTAGTACTTGATGCTGGCTAATTTCAGATTTAGACCAAGTCACTCCTGTTTTTACAGGAATAGTACGTGTACCTGTAGCATCTGTTATTTGAAAAGTGCTTCCTGCTAAGGTATAACCAAAATGTGGTTTATGATAATGCTTCTCATGACCAACATTAGGTGGAAACGTACATTTTAATATGCGCTGTTTTTTTGTGTCTTGTAATACTTTGCACACTTTATGTCCTTCCCAACCTGCTGCTAATGGATCTGGAAGTGTTTGTACAGTTTTACAAGAAAAGCTTAAAAGCACTATTGCGATTATATAATATGGTTTCATGATGTTTTTTAAAGTTTTAAATAAATGTTAGTACATAATCTTAACTAACATCTCTTTAAGCAAATCACCTTGTGGCACAGCATTACTATCAACACCTTTACTTTTACCATCAAACTCGCGTAAAATAGCAATAACTTGACTAACTTTTCGCATTGGATAATTGCGTGAAGCCTCTATATATTCGTTTACAAAATATGGATTAACCCGCAATGCAGAGGCTACACTTCGAGGGTTTTTATCAGACATTCCATGTAAATGCAATAATTGAGAAAAAAAGCTAAACAATAAAGATACAGTTAAGACCATTGGATTATCCTTTGGGTTTTCTGCAAAATAATGGACAATTTTAAAAGCCTGAGCAGTATTTTTTGCACCAATAGCTTTACGTAACTCAAAGTTATTATAGTCTTTACTAATACCTATATTTTCTTCGATATGGTCAGGAGTAATCTGTGTGTCTCTTGGTAAGACTATTTGTAGTTTGTTTAACTCATTACTTAATTTACTCAAATCTGTACCTAAAAACTCCACTAACATTTGTGATGCTTTTGGAGTTATAGAATAGCCTTTTGGTGACAATACACGACTTATCCAATCTGGTACTTGGTTTTCGTAAAGCTTTTTACTTTCAAAAACTTGACCTGACTTTTTAATAGCTTTGTAAACCGCTTTACGTTTGTCTACAGATTTGTATTTATAACAAATAACTAAAACCGTTGTAGGTTGTGGGTTTTTGGCATAATCTGCTAATTGATCAATTGTCCTAGATAAATCTTGAGCTTCTTTAACAATCACCACTTGACGATCTGCCATCATAGGGTAACGCTTAGCATTACTTACAATATCGTCCACGCTAATATCACGACCATATAACACCATTTGATTAAAGCCTCGCTCCTCTTCCGTTAAAACGGTTTTTTCGATGTAATCTGAGATTTTATCAATGTAATAAGCCTCCTCACCCATTAATAAATAGATAGGTTTAAGCTGCTTATTTTTTATATCAGTAACTAACTGTTTGACTTCGTCCAAAGGAAAAAAATTTAAAAATTTGGTTTTTGACTTTTGAAGTTTAACTTTGAAAAAAACCGAATACCATTAAATGCAAGAGTTAAACTTTCCAAAGTTTGTGTTTCGATTCAAAAATAACGAAAATAAAGTATCTATTTTTGATGTTATACGTAAAAGATTTATGGTCTTACAACCTGAAGAATGGGTAAGACAACATTGTGTACATTACTTAATAGAAGTTAAAAAATATCCAATCTCTTTGATTAATGTCGAAAAAGAACTAAAAGTCAACGATTTAAAAAAGCGTTATGACATTGTTATTTTTAATACTGACGGAAGCATACATTTAATTGTAGAATGTAAAGCGCCTAAAATAGAAATCAAACAAAACACTTTTGACCAAATAGCACGTTATAATTTGGCATTAAATGCAACCTATTTGATGGTAACAAATGGTATTAATCACTATTATTGCAGTATGGATTTTAAAGCAGAACAGTATCACTTTTTAAAAGACATACCAGATTATCAAGAACACTAGTTTTTGTTTAGTCTAAAGCATAAATAAAAAAACCAAAACGCCTTTAAAAAATTTGAAAATAGCAGTCGTTATATTAAACTGGAATGGAAGCGCATTGCTTGAGCAATTTTTACCATCTGTTATTGCATACTCTAAAGATGCAACTATTTATGTGGCTGATAATGCGTCAACTGATAATTCTGTAACATTTATTAAAACAAACTATCCTGAGGTTATAATTATTCAAAACTCAGAAAATGGAGGCTATGTAAAAGGCTATAATGATGCTTTACCTTTTGTTAAAGAAGATATTTATTGCTTATTAAATAGCGATATTGAAGTTACGCCTAATTGGTTAGTCCCTATTTTAAAAACATTTAAAGAGCAACCTGAAACAGCCATTATACAACCTAAAATTTTAGATTACAAAAGCAAAGAAAAGTTTGAATACGCTGGAGCTGCTGGAGGTTATATAGATAAATATGGCTATCCATATTGTAGAGGTCGTATTTTTAATACAATTGAAGTTGATACCAATCAGTACCAAAACGAAACCATTTTTTGGGCATCAGGTGCTTGCTTATTTATTAGACAATCTACATTTAAGGCTTTACAAGGATTTGACGAATCCTATTTTGCCCATATGGAAGAAATTGATTTATGTTGGAGAGCGTTTAACAAGGGTTATTTAACCAAATACATTAATAATAGTACTGTGTATCACGTTGGTGGAGCAACCTTAAACGCAAGTAGTCCAAAAAAAACCTATCTAAATTTTAGAAACAGTTTGTTTACTTTAACTAAAAACGCCAAAGGACATATTGCATTATTAATTTTTGTAAGATTAGTACTTGATGGTATTGCTGCCTTAAAATTTTTAATAGAATTTAAGCCTAAACATTTAATAGCAATTTTAAAAGCACATGTATCTTTTTACAAACATTTACCTAAGCTACTAAAAAAACGAAAAGCAATCTCGCAAAAAACTGGCTATTACCAGACAAAATCAATAGTTTACAACTATTTTGTTTTAAATAAAAAAACCTTTATCAAGTAAGTTTTTATTTAAAAAATAGAATAATTAAAAACTAAACGATATTTTATTTACGCTTTACTTATCCTGAAAAAGCACTGATTATTAACTGATTAAATATTTTAATTATTATATTAAATTTTAACCGTCAGTTTTAAACCTTATTTGCTTTTAGTTTTAGCAAAAGTTTTGTTAAAGCGTATTTTAACATTTTAATTATTTATACTTTTGGTGTGTATAAATTTAATTTATCATTTAAAAATTATGAAAAAAATCCTTTTATTTAGTGCAGGTGCACTACTATTATTAAGCTCTTGTGTGTCTAAAAAAGAATTTGCTGCATTAGAAGCAAAACAAAAAGAAACACAGGATTTATTAAACACAGCAACTGTTAAACTTAACTCTTGTTTAGCTGACGAAGCAGCATCTGCAGCGCGTTTAGCAGAATTACAAGCTCGTTTAGCAGACATGAAAGCAAATAATCTTGCATTGATTGAAAGCACAAAAGATATGACAATGTTAACCGCTCAAGGCGCTAAAAACGTTGAAAAATCTTTAGAAAGCTTAAAAGAAAAAGACTTAAGAATTACAAGATTACAAGATGCTTTAACTAAAAAAGATAGTGTAACACTAGCTTTAGTAACTAGCTTAAAGAAAGAAGTTGGATTAAACGATCCAGACATCGAAATCAATGTTGAAAAAAGCGTTGTTTTTATCTCTTTATCAGACAAGTTATTATTTAAGAGTGGAAGCTACAACATTACAACTAGAGCTAATGAAATCTTAGGAAAAGTAGCAACAGTTATTAATGGAAAACCAAACTTTGAAGCAATGGTAGAAGGTCACACAGACAACGTACCTTACAACAAAGGTGGTGTGCTAGTAGACAACTGGGACTTAAGCGTTAAACGTAGTACTGCTATTGTAAGAGCATTACAAGACTTAGGTGTTAAACCTCAGCAATTAATTGCAGCTGGACGTGGTGATCATTTACCTTTAGTACCAAATGATACTGCTGAAAACAGAGCAATTAACAGAAGAACTAAGATTTACATCTTACCTAAGATTGATCAGTTTTACGAAATGATTGAAACTGAAATGAAGAGTTTATCTAAAGAGAAATAATTCATTTAATTGAAATATAAAAGCCCAACCTTATAAGTTGGGCTTTTTTTTGTTTAAATTCCTATCGTTATTTACATCATGCGTTTAAGATAGATGTAAATAATCTGATTTTTAGTTGATGTGTTTAAAATATCAACTAAAAAATCTCGGTACTACCTTTTCCTTCTCTTATTATTTCAGGTTGTTCACCTGACAAATCAATAATTGTTGATCCTTGGTTACCTCCATAACCACCATCAATAACTAAATCTACTAGGTTATCCCATTTTTCTAAAATCAATTCAGGATCTGTGGTATACTCTAAAATTGTGTCATCATCTCTGATTGATGTGGACACAATTGGATTACCTAATGCCTTAACAATCTCTAATGCGATAGCGTTATTTGGCACTCTTATACCTACCTCCTTTTTCTTTTTAAAAGCTGCTGGCAACGTTTTGGATCCTGGTAAAATAAAAGTGTATGGTCCTGGCAAAGCACGTTTTAATATTTTAAAAGTTGTACTATCAATTTGCTTTACATAATCTGATAAATTACTAAGGTCATGACAAATAAAAGAAAAATTAGCTTTTTCTAACTTTACACCTTTAATCCTAGCGATACGCTCTAAAGCTTTTGAGTTAGTAATATCGCAGCCTAAACCATATACCGTATCTGTGGGATAAATAATAAGACCTCCTTTTTTAAGGATGTTTACTACCTTTTTAATTTCCTTAGGATTTGGATTTTCTTCATAAATTCTGATAAAGTCTGCCATAAAATTTTTTTTAAATATTATCCTATAAGCTCTAATTTTGCAAAACGTAGTAAAAGCTTTTTCTTTCCTCCAAATTCAAAATCAATTTCAGCTTTAACATCTCCACCTTTACCTTCGATACTTAAAACATCACCTCTACCAAATTTTAAATGTTTAACGCGATTACCTACTGCTAAATCTCCATCAAACAGATTTGCTTCTGCTGAAGGCTTAACTTCTGAAGCCTTTTTAAGTTTTTTAGGAGCACTAATTTCAAAATTTACTGGCTTAGATTTGTCTTTCTTCTTCAATTTAGGTTGCATTGGTTTTTTAAATCTCACTTTATTAGGTGGTGTGTCGCCAAAGATATCTGCAGACAACATTGGGTTAATGCGACGCTCTTCTATTGGTGTTATAATGTCTAAAAATTGATCGTCAATTTCTTCAATAAATCTACTTGGTTCTGAGTCTACTAATTTTCCCCAACGATAACGCGATAACGCATAGGTTAGATATGCTTTTTTCTCTGCTCTGGTTAAAGCTACATAGAATAAACGACGCTCTTCTTCAAGCTCGCTTCTTGTATTCATACTCATTGCACTTGGAAACAAGTCTTCTTCCAAACCAACGATAAAGACATTACTAAACTCTAATCCTTTTGAAGAGTGAATAGTCATTAACGCTACATGATCTGGATCTCCTTTGTCTCCATCAAGATCGGTTGCTAATGCGATATCTTCTAAAAACTCGGCTAAATCATCTTTAGAGTCTGCAATTTCCATTTGTCCTTCGACAAAATCCTTTATAC
This sequence comes from Olleya sp. AS48, assembly GCF_038900355.1. NCBI lineage: Bacteria > Pseudomonadati > Bacteroidota > Flavobacteriia > Flavobacteriales > Flavobacteriaceae > Olleya > Olleya sp. AS48. The sequence continues at coordinate 103,822 of NZ_JBBMRD010000009.1, forward strand.
CATTTAATAATTCTTCGACATTCTCTAAACGCGTGACACCTTCTGGAGTATTGTCTTTATTAAACTCTTTTATTAAACCACTAGTTTTAGTTACATACTCTGCTAAATCAAAAGCATTTGCTGTTTGATTCATTACCTGATAACTTTTAATAAGCGTGACAAAGTCTTTTAGCTTATTTTTTGTACCTCCATTTATATTTATATCTGTACTATCAATGTTTTCTAATAATCCAAAAATAGTTTTACCAGACTCATTAGCTGCAACCATTAATCTATCTATGGTTGTTTGACCAATTCCACGTGCAGGATAATTGATAACACGTTTTAAGGCCTCTTCATCAGATGGATTTAAAATCAAACGTAAATATGCTGTAACATCTTTAATTTCTTTTCTTTGATAAAAAGACAAACCACCATATATACGATACGGAATACTTCTTTTACGCAAAGCTTCCTCCATTGCACGTGATTGTGAATTGGTACGATATAAAATCGCAAAATCACTATTTGGCACATGGTCTGTCATTTTTGTCTCCCAAATGGCACTAGCCACAAAACGACCTTCGTCACCATCTGTTAAACTGCGATGCACTTGCACTTTAGGTCCATCCACATTTGCAGTCCAAACTATTTTATCTAATTTAGTTTGGTTATGCTCTATTACAGAGTTTGCTGCTCCTACTATATTTTTTGTAGAACGGTAATTTTGTTCTAATCGGTACATTTTTACATCTTCATAATCCTTTTGGAAATTTAAGATGTTACTAATGTTTGCTCCTCTAAAGGCGTAAATACTTTGTGCATCATCACCTACCACACAAATGTTTTGAAAACGATCTGCTAAAGCACGTACAATTAAATATTGACTGTGGTTTGTATCTTGGTACTCATCCACTAATATATATCTAAACTTATCTTGATATTGCGCTAAAACTGAAGGAAAACGCGTTAACAGCTCGTTAGTACGAAGTAATAAATCATCAAAATCCATTGCTCCTGCTTTAAAGCAACGCTCCACATAAGCTTGATAGATTTCTCCCATTTTTGGACGCCTAGCCATAGCATCAGCTTCCATTAATTCTGGATTATTAAAATATGCCTTGACTGTAATTAAACTATTTTTGTAAGAAGAAATCCTGCTGTATACCTGCTTGGTTTTATACAAGTCTTTGTCTAAACCCATTTCTCTAATTATACTACCCATTAATTTTTGAGAATCTTGAGTATCATAAATAGTAAAATTACTTGGATAACCTAAATGGTGACCTTCAAAACGTAATATTTTTGCAAAAACCGAGTGAAAAGTTCCCATCCACAAGTTTTTAGCCTCACTTGCACCTACAATTTCGGCTATTCTGCCTTTCATTTCTTTGGCTGCTTTGTTTGTAAAGGTTAATGCTAAGATGTTGAAAGAGTCTACACCTTGATTCATTAAATAGGCTATTCTATAGGTTAGCACACGTGTTTTTCCAGAACCTGCACCTGCGATAATTATCATAGGTCCTTCTTTTTGAACTGTTGGCGCGTATTGTGCTTCGTTTAACTGACTTAAATATTTCTCCAATTTTTATTCTTTTTTAAAAAAGCAAAATTAACCAAACCCTCTGTTTTTACTCTAAAGATTTGTTATTAATTATAAACAATCAATCATCTTTTTTACCGTCACCTGCCATAGCAGAGATTAAACCTGCTTGAGCATTTTTCCAAACAAAATTAAATATTGATTTAGTATTGTCGCGTTCTACTGTTTTAGTATTGCTGTTTCTAAAGTTATCTTTAGCGTCTTTGCTATCCTTTGAAACAAAAATGTTTATTATTTTGGATAGTATTTTATTTTTTTCGTTACCGTTTTCTTTAAGTAAAATAATATCAAAATTAGTGTACTTTGTTTTTAAATCCACATTAGAGGTTGTAGCATTTCCATCTATTGTAAACAGTGTTTGCATTAAATTACCTTCTAATTTTAAATTTAAATTAGGTTGCATAAATTGGTTTAAATGGTCTGCTTGTAAGTCTCCTAAATTTGCTTTAAAAATAAAGCCATCATTAGGATCATTAACATCAAACGACCAATCCACCCTAAGTGGTGTGCTTTGCATAAAGTTACAATCTATTTTAATTTCTGTTTTTTTAGGATTTAATTTAGTGTTACTTATGTGGTCTAAGCTTGCATTAAAGTCACTAAAAGTAAGCTGACCTGCTGTTTTATCTTGATTAACTTTTTCTTGGTAAACAATTTTACCTTCCACAATATTTATATGTTTAATATCTAATTTAACATTAAGCGACCTTAACATTGTACTATATAGGTCTTTTTGTGTTAAGTCGTCCGCAACTAACTTATCTCTGTAAATTGTCAAATCAGGTTTTGTAAAGGTAATTTTATCTGTGCTAAATCCCGATAATATGGTATTATCAAACTTAAAATCATAATTATCAATACGTATTTCTGGAGTTGCTAATTCAAAGTGATCACGCTCTGTGGTGATCACGTTTGATAATGCCACCTTATCATATTTTGTTTTTAAACTAAATCCAGATAAAGTCATTCTAGTATTATCTATTTTTAATTTATCAACACTTAAGTTTTCAAATCTGCTTATCTGATATTTTAAATTATTAGTGCTTAAAGTGCTAGATTTAAAATCGAAAAGCTTTGAAGACGCTAAATTATTATCAACAATAATCTGTGACATTGTAAAATCAAGATTGTTTGTGCTTAATAAAACGGAATCATTTTTGACATTAAAAACCTCAACTGAAGCCTTATTAACGCTAAGATATTTAATGTAAATTGTTTTTTTTATGTTTTTAAAAACAGACTCACTGCCTTGATCTGTATCAGCCAATGGGTTGTGGTAATAAGTTACTTTTGGAGTATCAAAATTTAAGTGATCAAACTTTAAATTGTCATTAAATAAATAGTTCCAATAACTAAAATCTTTAATAGATAAACTACTTAATTTAACCTGAGCATTGATTTGATTTGTCGTTTTTCCTTTGACTGTTAGCAAAGGGGATTTTAAAGTAATATTACCCTGTAAAAGACTAACATCTAAATCGTCATACAATAAAGATATATGCTCTGGTAAATTAACGATATAGTTTTTAAGTTTATTTTTAGCTATAGTATTTGCTATTACTAACGATAGTATTACCAAACCTATAAAGGCAACAAATCCAATTACTATTTTTTTTCTTTTTATGCTCATACTATAAAGATAAAACTAACAATCTTAAGTACCTCAATTTTTAAAAATCTTTAAGAAAACTTAATTGATTAAACTATCAGTTAATTAAACAAACACTTCAAAGATTACTCATAAATCAAAAAAATATTATGATTTATTTGTAAGATAAATAGTAACTAAAAATAGAGATATTCGTTACTTTTGAAAAAAACCGATTTTAAAACATGGATACATTAACAAACCTGATTTCAAACATTTCTTGGTGGCTTTGGATTATAATAGTATTAGTTATAATAGCTATTAGAGACATTGTTCAAAAAAAGCATACGATAAGTCATAATTTTCCAATTGTTGGACATTTTAGGTATATGTTAGAAAAAATTGGACCAGAATTAAGACAATATCTTGTAGCTAATAACAGAGAGGAGCTTCCTTTTAATCGTATTGAACGTGGTTGGATTTATGCGTCTGCAAAAAAAGAAAATAACTACGAAGGTTTTGGTACAGACAGAGATATATACGCACATCAACATATATTTATTAATAACGCAATGATGCCTTATAAGGTAGAAGCTAATCATCCACACGCAGCAGACATGTCGTTTTTACCTTGTGCTAAAGTTATGGGCGAATATAATAAACGTAAAAAACCTTTTAGACCAGGTTCTGTCATTAATGTATCTGCGATGAGTTTTGGCTCGCTTTCCGCGAAAGCGGTTGAATCTTTAAACAAAGGTGTAAAAATTGCTGGAGCTTACCATAATACTGGAGAAGGCGGTTTGTCTCCTTACCACAGTCATGGTGGAGACGTTGTGTTTCATTTTGGAACAGGATACTTTGGTGTACGTGCTGCAGATGGTGGATTCTCCATGGATAAAATGGTAAAATTAGTCGAAGACAATCCTTTTATTAAAGCTATTGAAGTAAAATTATCACAAGGTGCTAAACCAGGAAAAGGTGGTGTTTTACCAGGTGCAAAAATCACACCTCAAATTGCTGAAATCAGAGGTGTTGAAGTTGGTAAAGATGTATTATCACCTCCTAACCACAAAGCGTTTAATAATGTCCCAGAATTAGTAGACTTTATAGAAGCTATTGCTGATAAAACTGGATTACCTGTTGGTATTAAAGCTGCTATTGGTAAATTAGAACAATGGGAAGAATTAGCTGATATCATGGTAAAAACTGGTAAAGGTCCAGATTTTATTACTGTTGATGGTGGCGAAGGCGGTACAGGTGCTGCTCCACCAAGTTTTGCAGATCATGTTAGCTTACCTTGGGTTTATGGTTTTGGAGATTTATATAAATTGTTTCAAAGTAAAGGATTAAGCGAGCGTATTGTATTTATTGGTAGTGGTAAATTAGGTTTTCCTGCTAAAGCTGCTATGGCATTTGCTATGGGAGCAGATTGTATAAATGTTGCTAGAGAAGCCATGATGAGTATTGGTTGTATCCAAGCACAAGTTTGTCATACCAATACCTGTCCAAGTGGTGTCGCAACACAAAATAAGTGGTTGCAAAACGGAATTGATCCAACGTTAAAATCAGAACGTTTAGCACAATATTTTAAAACCTTTAGAAAAGAATTTATCGAAATCACTCATGCTGCAGGTTATGAGCATCCATGCCAATTTAAAATGACAGATATTGAAGTTAATGTGGATGACCACAACTTATCTAAAGAGCTAGACAGCACATATGGTTACAAAAAAACTGTGGTTCCGTTTAACGGAATACAAAGCTTAAAAGACTGTCGTTATCTAGGCGGAAAGGCTTAAAATGCTATAAAGGGGTTTCAATCGAAACCTCTTTTTTTTATTTCTATTTAAAACGCTATACAAACAAGTAGCACTTCTTACTATTACATTATCAGTTTACTTGTACAATAATTTAAAACATATTAAGTTTGTTACTTAACTAAAATTTATCCCATGGAACAACAGCTTTTAAACTTACTAATGTATACAGTCCCTTCTATAATTACAGGAGCAATTGCCTATCTGTTTTTTAGAGAACATATGCAAAACGAAGAAGAGCGTCGTAAATTTAATATTGTTAAAACCTTAAGTAAAGAGTCTTTACCTGTTAGATTACAGGCTTATGAGCGTATCACACTGTTTTTAGAACGTATCTCTCCAAACAAACTTTTGTTACGTGTGGCACCTGTATCTTCAGACAAGCAAGCTTACGAGGATTTATTGATAAAAAACATAGAACAAGAATTTGAACATAACCTATCACAACAAATCTATTTAAGCAATGACTGTTGGACTATTGTAAATGCATCAAAAAGTGCAACCATACAATTAATAAGAAAAGCAGGAATGAGTGATAAAATAGACTCTGCAAGCAAGCTTAGAGAAACCATTTTAAGCGAAATGATTGACAAGCCTGCACCAAGTAATGCTGGTTTACATTATATTAAAAAGGAAGTTGGAGAAATCTGGTAACAAATTTAAAAATATAAAAAAGCCTTATCAATTGATAAGGCTTTTTTTTATGCGTAATTATTAATTTACTATTTAAGGTATTGGCACTGTAGAGCTATACTCATCATGATTATCATATTTACCTTGCGCGTACAAATACCCTTGCAACCACCACTCTTCCATTAATTTTTTATTAAAAATCAATGAGTTTTCTGTTAACTTAGTTGGTGTGTAGTATAAGTTTAACTTTACATTTCTGTGTTTTGCTGCTAGTTTACCAATTGCAATATCTCCCTTTTCTACTTGATCCAATAAGTGACCAAACAAGTTTATCATTAACGAGAACGGGTTTTTACCCAACACCTTATTGTATTCTAAGTTTTCACTTTCTAAAACAATAGCATCAACTTCTGTTGCACCACGTAAAATAGCTTCCCTAATTGGTATTACACAACCTAAACCACCATCTGCATACTCAAAACCATCTTTTATAGCCAAAGACATAAACGGTATATAATTACAGGATATCCAAACCCACTCGCAAAACTCCTCGTAGCTGTAATCGTTAATAGACTTATATTCTACTCTGTTTTTAGATAGGTTTGTAACCGTAACAACCACATCTTCTTTAGTGGCTTTGATAATATCATATTCGGCTTTAGTAAAATGCTCCTTGATATGTTTTTTTAAGTTTTTACTTTCGCCAAAGGTTCGTTTTCTTTTTATAAATTGTAAAGCAGTATTAAAATAGTTAATCGATACATATTCTCTGTCTCCTTTTTTCTTAATCACAAATGGATTTATACTAAAAATAGAATTCTGATTAACATGCGTGTAAATATCATAAAGCTTTCCAATGTTTCCGGTCGCTAAATGCGGAATCAACAAACTTCCAGTAGACGTACCCAAAAACATATCGTACTTTTTACCTTCCTGCTCTATTAAATGTTGCGCAACGCCACCTGCAAATGCACCTTTACTTCCTCCTCCAGATATAACTAATGCTTTCAAATTATTGTTTTTGGTTATCCTGCAAATTACTAATTATAGATTTATATTTTTCATTTTCAGATAACAATTCTAAAAGTTGTTTAGCAAAACTTTTAAATCTCCAATTATAATGTTTTGAAGCCTCTATTAAATTAACCAAAGCTTTTTCATTAAACAAACCTAAACTAGCCAAAGTATCAAATGCGTTTTGCCTTAATGTAAAACTGTTTTTAGAATTTGTGTATTGCACTAATTCATTATAAAAAGCTTCAGTATTATTAGGCTCATAATCAGGAGTGGCAATAGCTAGCGCTAACCATAATACTCTAACATTATAATTATTAAAACCGTAAACCTTTTTAGTTTGGTCTAAATACAGGTTTCGCTTTCGCGGAAAATTAGCCCAGAGGTTATACAGTGCAGCTTCAATAGTTGTATAGGATTTATCTTGTAACAAAGATTCGTATTCCGATTGTAATGCCAACGGAATTTCGCGAACATGTTGCGCAATAGCTTGCCTTACTTTTACCGAATTTTCAAAATCCTTAGCCTGAATCTTATTTGGCATTTGACTAACCACTTTAATCTTAGTGTTATCAAATAAATAAGATGTTAAATAGTCCGAACACTTAGAAGAATACGCCTCACAATCAATTTGCAAATACCCATTTACAGCATCCGAATCCGATTTTAATTCCTCAATCATAACATCATATGGCAATAGCTTTGACTTTAACCAAAGACCAACAAAGTCTGTCAAATCCTGTCCCGAAGCTTTTTCAACTTCAACAATAAAATTTTTAGTCTCCACATTTTTAAAAGCATACGTATTCAAATAACTTTTAACAGCTTTTTTAAATGCCTTTTCACCAACTTGCTCACGTAACATATGTAAAACCCACGCACCTTTTTTATAAAACGTCGTGCTACTAGATTTTGGATCCAATAACATCGTGCCTTCTCCTGCTTTTTGCTGCTCCATTAACTCTTCTGCGTACTCATAAAGTCGCCAATAGTAATAATCATCTCCAAACACATCACGCTCTGCTAAAAGCGCGTAATACGTCGCAAATCCTTCTTGTAACCAATGGTGCATTCCAGAGGTTTCTGTTACTAAATCTCCAAACCATTGATGTGCTAGCTCATGTGCATTAACATTGACGTAATTTTTATCCACAAAACTAATGTCATCAATCATAAAGTCATCACTAAAAATGGTACAACTGGTATTTTCCATACCAGAATACAAAAAGTCTTTAACTGGTACTTGTTTATAATTTTGCCAAGGATAAGACACACCAATTTCGTCTTCTAAAAAGTCAAACATTTGTTTTGTGTAACGGTAGGTAGGTTCCACTTTTAGCGAATCTTCAGGATAGTAATATAATTCGATTGGAATTCCGCTTTTAGATGTGACAACCTGTTTATCATATTTCCCTATTGCTAATGCAACAAGATAACTTGACATAGGTTTTTGCATGTCATAATGCCAAGTAATAGTTGAATCGTTGACTTTTTTTTCAACCAACAAACCATTAGCAATAACCTGATAATCCTTATGATAAGTGATTGATAAATCAAATTCAATTTTATCATTCATATCATCAATACTTGGTAGCCAATGACTAGTATATTTACCTTGACCTTGCGTCCAGATTTGATTTGAATCTTCCTTTTCTGTAAAGTAGAGTGCTCTTTTAGGCTTTACTATGTACTCGATATTTAACTCGTGATACGTATTAGCTTTAAAAGCTGGTTTATATACAATTTGTTTTCCGTTATACTCAAAATCAAGATCATAATGATCATCATAAAAATTAATGATTTCCATATTTACAGCGTCAATAAATAAAGAATCAAAAGGCTTCAAAACTTTATAAATATACTTAGCTTTCCCTTTAACCGTATTATCTTTTTCAAAACTGACCTCAGCATTAATAGATATAAAATCAACAAATTCAGTTTGTTGCGCTTTCGCGGAAAGACATAAAAACGTAATAAATAGTACTAAGAAGTATCTCATAATTAGATTTAAACAAGGATTAGACCAAAATACAATTTTTTTGTGATGTCTTAACTCCTCTTTCTTTTGATTTCCTTAAAGGGAAATCAAAATTCATTCTGCTTTTTATCACTCGATTCATAATAAAATTGGCATAAAACTAAGCACAACTCGTCAGTTCGAGTGCTTCAACCTTAGGAGAAGTGTATCGAGAACCAAGCACTACTCTTAACGCTTCTCGATACAATTTGATCGTGCCTCACAAATCAATCGAAGTGACGATACGCAATAACTGTAACATACAAAGCAAATCAATTTAACTTTCACTTTAAATCAAAATAGATTAATTTCGTTGTTTATGAGTACTAACTTACAAACTCCAATAGATTACCTAAAAGGCGTCGGACCAAATCGTGCAGATTTGTTGCGCAAGGAGTTGGGTATTCACACCTATCAAGATTTAATAAATCTGTTTCCAAACAGATATTTAGATCGTACAAAATATTACAAAATCAACCAATTATTACCAAATGCAGCAGAGGTGCAAATTGTTGGAAAAATTGTAAAATTTGAAGAGATTGCCCAGAAAAGAGGCAAGCGATTAGTAGCCACTTTTAAGGACGAAACTGGCACTATGGAATTGGTCTGGTTTAGAGGTCAAAAATGGATTAAAGAAGGTTTAAAATTAAATGCAACTTACGTCATTTTTGGAAAAACAAACCTGTTTGCAAACAAGTATAATATGCCTCATCCTGACATAGAATTATTGTCGGAACACGAAGCCAATTTACGAAGTGCAATGCAAGCTATTTATCCTTCAACTGAGAAGTTAGCAAACCGAGGAATTAGCAATCGCGTGATGACAAAAATCATGCAAAATTTGTTCCTTGAAACCAAGGGTAGATTTGTTGAAACTTTGTCCGAAAAACTGCTCTCAGAAAACAAATTAATTTCTAAATCTGAAGCCCTTTTAAATGTTCATTTTCCGAAGGATCAAAACGCACTTTCTAAAGCCGAATTTAGACTAAAATTTGAAGAGTTATTTTACATACAATTACAATTAATTCTCAAAAATTTAATTCATAAAACTAAAATAAAAGGGTTTCCATTTACAACCGTCGGAACACACTTTAATACGTTTTTCAAAAACCATTTACCGTTTGAATTAACCAATGCACAAAAACGAGTACTTAAAGAAATTAGGTCAGATTTAGGTAGCAATGCCCAAATGAATCGTCTTTTACAAGGTGATGTTGGCTCTGGGAAAACAATAGTTGCGCTAATGTCAATGTTAATAGCACTTGATAACGGTTTTCAAGCTTGCTTAATGGCGCCAACTGAAATTTTGTCAGTACAGCACTATAATGGATTAATTGAACTATGCAACGAATTAGAAATCAGCATTAAACTACTTACAGGTTCAAGTAAAACTTCAGAACGAAGAGAAATACATAAAATGTTAGAAAATGGCGAATTAGACATACTAATTGGCACACATGCAGTTTTGGAAGACAAGGTTAAATTTAAAAATTTAGGACTTGCAATTATTGACGAGCAACACCGTTTTGGAGTTAAGCAACGTGCAAAGCTTTGGAAAAAAAACACCCTTCCTCCTCACGTTTTGGTCATGACCGCAACGCCAATCCCTAGGACTTTGGCGATGTCAGTTTATGGTGATTTAGACATCTCCATAATTGACGAATTACCTCCTGGAAGACAACCCATAAAAACAGTCCATAGATACGACTCAAATCGCCTAAAAGTTTTCCGTTTTATTCGTGACGAAATTGCTAAAAAAAGACAGGTCTATATCGTCTATCCTTTGATCCAAGAAAACGCCCAAATGGACTACAAAGATTTGATGGATGGGTATGAAAGTTTGACGCGAGATTTCCCGATGCCAGAGTATCAAATTTCCATCGTTCATGGCAAAATGAAACCTGCAGATAAGGAGTTTGAAATGCAACGTTTTGTTAAAGGAGAAACACAAATTATGGTCGCAACTACCGTTATAGAAGTTGGTGTAAATGTACCCAATGCTTCGGTCATGATAATTGAAAGTGCAGAGCGTTTTGGACTGTCACAATTACACCAATTAAGAGGTCGTGTTGGACGAGGTGCAGAACAAAGTTATTGCATATTAATGACCAGTCATAAATTGTCCGAAAATAGCAAAACACGCATCCAAACCATGACTAGTACAAATGATGGTTTTGAGATTGCCGAAGTGGATTTAAGACTTCGTGGACCAGGAGATATTATGGGTACACAACAAAGCGGAATTTTAAATTTACGCATCGCAGATATTGTAAAAGATAACGACATTTTACAACACGCGCGTTATTGGGCAAAAGACCTTTTAACTAAAGATCCAAGTTTAAGTAGTCCAGAAAATGCAATTATTTTAGAGACTTACCGACAAATGAGTAAGTATAAAAACATTTGGAATTACATTAGCTAAAACATGACTAAACAACATACTGACGTCCTTATTATTGGAGCAGGATTAACTGGCTTGACGCTAGCCTTTTTACTTAAGGACCTTAATATTAAAACAACTATTTTAGAAGCTAATACACGTATTGGCGGACGTATTATTACAAAACGCAACATTAATCAGGCACCAATAGATTTAGGCGCAACGTGGCTTGTCCCACAACAAACCAATGTCTTACAACTACTTAAAACACTTAATATTGACGTCTTTGAGCAATTTTACGGATCCACAGCTATTTACCAACCAGATCCAAACAAACAACCGCAACTAGTGTCTTTACCCATTAATGATTCGGTGAGTTACCGCATCAAAAACGGAACACAAACCTTAATTGAAACGCTTGCAAATCAATTAAAAAACACAAGTGTTATTACTGAGACAAGCGTTATTTCAATTCAGCTTAAAGCTGAAAATCTAGAAGTACAAACTAATAAGCAAACCTATTATTCAAAATATGTTGTATCAACCTTACCTCCTGCTTTGTTTAATCAAAACATTAGTGTTACTCCAAAATTACCTAATGTAATTACGGACGTCTTATCTAAAACACATACTTGGATGCACAACTCTATTAGAGTTGGTTTTACTTACAAAACACCCTTCTGGAAACATCCTCAAAGCAGCGGAACGATTTATGCTAATTCTGGACCTTTACAAGAGTTTTACGACCATTCTAATGCTGAGCAATCAATTTATGCTTTAAGCGGTTTTATGAGCTCTAATTTAAGCGATGTAAGCAAAGAGGAACGCAAACAACTTGCTTTAGAGCAACTACAAAGTTATTATGGCGATCAAGCATTAGGCTATCTAAGTTACGAAGAGTGTGTATGGAAAGACGAAAAACATACAACGACTACTGACAACAACTTTTTAATGCCACAACAAAATAATGGACATCCAGTGTTTAAAAATGGGTTATTAGGTAATAAACTTTTTATTGCTGGAGCAGAAACCAACCCTGTGTTTTCGGGTAAAATGGAAGCTGCTATTAGTAGTGCAAGACATGTTTTTAATTCGCTTAAAGCGGAAATTAATAGCTATTGAATTGCTTCTAGACACAATTTGCTCATGCTTCACAAATCACTTGAAGTGACATAATGTAACAGAACCTAATTTGGTATTAACCAAATGAAAAGACATTACTTTAATAGTATAAAATATAATTATCTTTGCACAACCTTTACAAGCACAAAGCCAAAACCTAAAAGCGCACTACAATTATGCTACACCTAAAACTAGAAACCGATCCACGTTGGGTTACCATTGCAGAATCTAATTTAGAAGAAATACTTACAGACCACGCTTGGTGTGAGCAAAAAGCAGCCACTAACGCGATTACTATTATTACCCATAACTCAGAAAAAGTAGACTTAGTAACAGAACTTTTAGAATTAGCTAAAGAAGAATTGGAACATTTCCAGATGGTACATGAAATTATTAAAAAACGAGGTTATACTTTAGGTCGTGAGCGCAAAGACCATTATGTAAATGAGCTTTATAAATTTATGAATAAAGGCGGAAGCAGACTGCAGTCTATGGTTGACCGCTTATTGTTTTCTGCAATGATTGAAGCGCGTAGTTGCGAGCGTTTTAAACTATTATCAGAACGCATAAACGACGAAGAACTATCTAAGTTTTACTATGACTTGATGGTCAGCGAAGCAGGACATTACACGACATTTATCACTTTTGCAAGAAAATATGGTCAAGACATTGATGTTGATAAACGCTGGAAAGAATTGGTTGAGTTTGAAGGCGAACTAATTAAAAGCTACGGAAAAAGCGAAAGTATACATGGCTAATTAAAACTGATTAGCTTTATTATAAAATCTTCTAAAAGCAAAAAAAAAAAAAAAGACAGCACTAACGATTTTAAATATACGTCAAAAATTAATGAAAACTAAACTACATATATTTAAAATCGTTGCTAAACACTTAAGTTTTACTAAGGCTGCAGAGCAACTATATTTATCCCAACCTGCAATTTCAAAAGCCATAAAAAACTTAGAGCAAGACTATAAAACCACTCTATTTATTAGAAAAAGAAATTCGATTGAACTTACTGCTGAAGGTAAATCCTTTTTAATTTACACTAATAAAATATTGACTATTTATTCCGAAATGGATGAACGGTTTCTTCTTAAAAAAGAAAACATTCCAGATTTTTTCCATTTTGGAGTTAGCACCACAATTTCTAATTACATTATACCTAAAACAATAGCTAAATTTAGGGCACAATACCCAGAAACCAAATTTAATATCATCAGTAATAATTCTGAAACCATAGAAAATCTGATTCTAAATGAAGATATCGACTTTGGAATCACCGAAGGAAGTAGCGCTAATCCCAAATTACATTTTGAAAAGTTTATAAAAGATGAAATTGTACTAGTTACAAATGCTAAAAACTACAGTTTCCCGAAAGGTAGTATTGATATAAACACGTTACAAGACTTACCTATGATTGAGCGTGAAACTGGATCAGGAACAAAAGAAATTATCGATGCTTTTTTATCAAAAAATAATATTAGCAAGCTAAATAGCGTCGTATCTTTTAATAGCACTGAAGCTATTAAAAGTTATTTATTAAACTCTGATCATTACGCCTTATTATCGATACACTCCATTACAGACGATTTAAAAAATAATAAGCTTAGAATTATAGATATTAAAGATTTGGATATTCAACGCTGGTTTTACTTTGTAAAAAGGACAGGATACCTATCTCACACTTTTGATTACTTTAAAAAAATAATACGTTTTAATTATAACTAAAAGTTATAGCTTATAACTATTTACATTGCTTTAAAGTTATTAACTACACCTACTTTTGTATCAAACAAATCTGTTTGATATGAAAAATGTAATATCCAAAATAGTTTACTTTACATTAATAACTTTGTGTCTACTAGGATTTATAAACAGTCCATTAGCGTTGATATTAGGTTTTTTATTTGCTATTATATTTAAGAATCCTATTAAGCAATATAGCCATAAATTTATACACTATCTTTTAAAACTATCTGTTATAGGATTAGGTTTTGGCATGTATCTATTTGAAACATTAGAGACTAGTAAAACCAGCTTTAACTTGACATTTTACACCATTACACTAACGATAGTTTTAGGTTTAATATTAACAAAAGTTTTAAAAATAGATTTAAAACTTGGTCACCTTATTACTTCTGGAACAGCCATTTGTGGAGGTAGTGCTATTGCTGCAATTGCACCAATTATAAAAGCAAAAAGCAATACGATTAGTCTTGCTTTAGGCATTGTGTTTTTACTAAACGCTGTGGCTTTGTTTGTGTTTCCAACGATAGGACATTTTTTAAACTTGACACAAGAACAATTTGGGTTATGGTGTGCTGTTGCTATACACGATACAAGCTCTGTAGTTGGAGCTGCTTTAAATTATGGAGAGGAAGCCTTAAGAATCGCTACTACAGTAAAACTATCTAGAACGCTTTGGATTATTCCGTTGTCCTTTTTTTCGATGTTATTTTTTAAAACCAATCAAGGAAAACTAAAAATCCCTTACTTTATTATTTTATTTATACTTGCTATAATTATAAATAGCTATCAAATACTACCACCTTACATTACCACTTTTATTGTGTCACTATCAAAACGTCTTTTACTTATTACACTATTTATTGTAGGTTCAACAATTTCTATTAAAGAGCTTAAAGCTACTGGTTTAAAACCTATCACACTAGCAGTTGTTTTATGGGTATTTATTTCGCTGTTTTCTTTATGGTATATTTTAAAATAGACATTATTAAACCAAAAGTTTTATTCGTTTAACAACATATCCATAAAGGCGTTAAACTCAGTTTTAAAGTTCGTGTATTTGTCTCCTGTTGCTGGACCATTAAAACCTGTATGTATTTTACGTACTTTACCAGTTTTATCTATAAATATAGACGTTGGATAACTTAATACGTGGTTTAACATAGGGAGTTTATCGTTAGCAGCAGTTTTACTAGTTGATCCGGTTTGCGCTAATAATATTGGATAG
Organism: Olleya sp. AS48; assembly: GCF_038900355.1. Lineage (NCBI taxonomy): Bacteria > Pseudomonadati > Bacteroidota > Flavobacteriia > Flavobacteriales > Flavobacteriaceae > Olleya > Olleya sp. AS48. The sequence continues at coordinate 118,952 of NZ_JBBMRD010000009.1, forward strand.
TTAATATCTAGCCTATCCTTTAAGCGGTTTATAAAACTAAAGGCTTTAGCTTCGGTTTTAGCATATTCAAACGCTAACGCGACAAACTGAATGTCTTTATCTTTATTTTCATTATAATATTGTGTATAAAATTTACTTTCGTCTAAACAATTTGGACACCATGTACCCATAATCTGTACAACTACAACTTTGTTTTTAAAGCGATCATCTTTTAAAGACACTTGTTTACCATCTGTATCCGGAAAGCTAAATGCTAGAGTATCATACCCTTCTTTTAAAAAAGTCAAATTATTAGCGCTAGCTAATTGGTAGTTATCATTACGTTTAGCTGTAAATGGCTCTTTCCAGTGATTACCAGAGTAAAACTGTCCATTAATTGTACTATCTGTAACGGTTCCGGTAAACAAAAAGGCATGTGCACCATCAAAAGTTGATAATTGTAATTGATTACCATCAACAATCCCTTCTAGATAACGATAATCTCCAGTTTCGGTCATAAAAGTACCTGTTACAATATTATCGTTTTGTTTAAAAACCCCTTTAGCGACGTACTTATCAGCTTCGGTATTTGGACTAAAAACAGTTTCCCATTCTCCAGTAATATTAGTTTCCGCTTTAGCGTTATTATCAAATCTACTTTCATTTTTTGACGCTGTAAAAGCTTGTTGACGTCCTTTTTCTTCAACAACAAAGCGACCATTTAGGGTTTGATCTTTAATTTTTGCAATTAATAAGCCTTCAAACACTGGCAATTTAATGTAAACCGAATCATTTTTATATTCAATCTCATCCACAGTAATAACCTCATCCGCATTGTAAATTTCTAATGCATTAGCATCTTTTACGTTAAAGATAAACGGAAGGTTTTTAGTGTCATTTACTTTTAATTCGCCTCGATATGTACCAAAAGTTAAAAACTCGGTATCATTATTTTGACAAGATAACATACTAAAAAGTACTAGGATAACTAAAAGTTGACGCATGGTTTAAATGTTTTTTACAATATTATTCGAAATAACAACAAAATACTTACAAATAAAAAGACATTGCGTTAACAATGTCTTTTTAAAATATAAAATATTATAACTATTACTCTTCAGCAGTTTCTACTTTTTCAAGTTCTACTAACTTTTCTTTATTATTTTGAATTCTAGTTTTAGTTCTTTCAATTGCACTTTCATGCTTTTTTAGCTTTTCCTCTATTCTTTTAAAAGTAATTTCACGTTTACTAACTTCCTCATCCGTAATAGTTCCTTCTGCTTTTTGCTGCTCTAATTGCGCTTTAGCAGCAGCTAATCTGTCCTGACCTTTAGTTACCAATTGGTCGCTAGCATCTATTTTATTATCATATGACGTCATTCTAGATCTCACAGCTTCAATACGCTCTGCTTTATAGGCTTCTTTATCACCTTGAAACGCTTCACGTTTTGCTTTTAATTCTTCTCTTTTTTGTGCCATATCCATACGCTTAGCACTCATTTTTTCTTTCATTTCAGCTTTTAAAGCTTCTTTCTCCTCGCCAGTAGCATTTTCCATTTTAGCCTTCATGTCGGCTTTTTCTTCTAGCATTTCAGACTTCATTTCTTCCTTTTTGGCATGCATTTCTTTTAACTCGCCTTGCTTCTCCTTCAAATTGTCTTTATGCGCTTCTTTTTTGTCATTAATCTGCGCTTTCATTTGCTCCTTTTGAGCTTTCATTTCTGCTTTTTTCTGCTCTGTTTTTTTAACTAATTCAGATTCAGTAGCTATTTGCGCAGTAAGTGTTTGTTGACTACCTACTAAAAATAGTCCTGTACATACTAGTATTATTTTTAAATGCTTCATGTTATTATAGGTTTTCAAGTTCTTTCAATTCTTTTTCTAGTTCATCAGCCTCAAGCTCTAAATCGTTTACTAGACTATCCGTTTCAACTTCAATAGTTTCGATTTGCTCTGTCGCTTTTACTGCTGCATCATCCTTTTTAGAATCTCTGCAAGAAGCAACTGAAAATAACACAACAAGTAATGCTATTTTAAAAATAGTTTTCATCTTTTAATGGTTTTAATGATTAATATCTATCTAATATACGGTAATAAAAGCCTAATTAGATTTTTAAGTATATGTCTTTTATTTAAATTACAGATAAAACGCCATGTTTTTTCGATATAAAACTATAACAATTTTCTTTATCTGTAATTAGTCCTAAAAAAATGCTTTAAAAATGAAATAAAAGCTGTTTTTTAAATCCTTAAAACTACTAAGTATTGTTATATTTGTGCACTTAATTAGTATACAAATGAAGATTTCTTACAACTGGATTAAACAATTTATAAAAATTGATTGGACTCCAGAACAAACTAGCGAATTACTTACAGATTTAGGTTTAGAAGTTGAAGGCTTAGACCTATACCAAAGCGTTAAAGGAGGTTTAGAAGGTGTTGTTGTTGGCGAGGTTTTAACTTGCGTACAACATAGCAATGCAGACAAACTAAAAGTAACTACTGTTAATATTGGGCAAGATCAACCTGTGCAAATTGTATGTGGTGCTCCTAACGTAGCTGCTGGACAAAAAGTACCTGTTGCAACTATAGGAACTACTTTATATACTGAAGAAGGTGAAGCCTGGACTATCAAAAAAGGTAAAATTAGAGGAGAAGAAAGTCACGGAATGATTTGTGCAGAAGACGAGTTAGGCTTAGGGAAATCTCATGACGGAATTTTAGTTTTACCAGAAGACACTGTTGTTGGTACACCTTGTGCTGATTTGTTTGAAGTAGAAAATGATCAAGTTTTTGAAATTGGATTAACACCTAATCGTGCAGATGCAATGAGCCACTTTGGAACTGCTCGCGATTTAAAAGCTGGATTACAACAAAAAGGAATAAATGTCGAATTAATTACTCCTAGCGTTAGTGCATATCATGTAGATAGCAGAACACTTAAAATTGATGTTGACGTATTAAATAAAGAATTAGCACCAAGATATTGTGGTGTTACCATATCTGGTCTTAAGGTAGAAACCTCTCCAGAGTGGTTACAAAACAGATTAAAAGCTATTGGTTTGTCACCAATTAATAATGTAGTAGATATTACAAACTACGTATTACACGATTTAGGTCAACCATTACACGCTTTTGATGCTAGTAAAATTACCGGAAATAAAGTTGAAGTTAAAACATTACCAACAGGCACCAAATTTACCACTTTAGATGGCGTAGAGCGTGAATTACATGAAGATGATTTAATGATTTGTAATGCCGAAAAACCTATGTGTATCGCAGGAGTTTTTGGAGGTATAGATAGTGGTGTTACAGAGCATACAACAAACATCTTTTTAGAAAGTGCTTACTTTAACCCTGTAAGTGTGCGTAAAACTGCAAAACGTCATGGATTAAATACAGATGCATCTTTTAGGTTTGAACGTGGTATTGATCCAAAAATAACAGAATACGCTTTAAAACGTGCTGTATTACTAATCCAAGAGATTGCTGGAGGAGAAATTACTAGTGATATAGCAGATATTTATCCTAATAAAATTGAAGACTTTCAGGTTAGATTAAGTTTTGATAAAGTAACCAAACTTATTGGTCAAGAAATACCTACCGAAACTATAAAATCAATCCTAACCTCTTTAGATATTAAAATTAATAGTGTAACAGAAACTGGATTAGGTCTAACTATACCTGCTTTTAGAAACGATGTTACACGTGAAGCTGACGTTATAGAAGAAATTTTAAGAGTCTATGGTTATAATAATATTGAGACTAGCTCTAAACTAAATGCCTCAATATCTAATGCTTCAAGGTTTGAAGACTATAAACTACAAAACCTTGTTGGTAATCAATTAGCAGCTCAAGGCTGGTTTGAGATTATGGCAAACTCTTTAACAAGTGCAAACTATTTAAAACTAACAGAACAGTTAAAACCAGAGCATAATGTAGAGATGCTAAACCCTTTAAGTCAAGATTTAGGAGTTATGCGTCAAACCTTACTTTTTTCTGGATTAGAAGCATTAAGTCACAACATTAATAGACGTCAAACTAATTTAAAGTTTTTTGAATTTGGTAAAACCTATCACGACTATAATGGCACACGCGAAGAATATAAACACTTATCATTACTTGTTACAGGATTTAAAACCGAAGAAAACTGGTCAAATGCGCCACAAGTAAAAACCAATTTCTTTTACCTTAAAGGAACTATTGCCAGTGTTTTAGAGCGTCTAGGAATTACACGATACCAAGAAAGCGCTACTACAAACGATGTGTTTTCCGAAGGTTTGCAGTTTAGCATAGGACGTGATACCTTAGTAAACTTTGGTGTATTAAAATCTAAAATAGCTAAGCATTTTGATATAACTCAAGATATATTTTATGCCGATTTTAATTGGGATACTATTATAGAGGTTGCTAAACGTAACAAAATTAAGTTTACAGCAATACCTAAGTACCCAGAAGTAAGACGTGATTTTGCATTACTGTTAGATCAAAACGTAACCTTTGATAGTCTGCAAGCAATCGCTAAAAAAACAGAAAAACAATTACTTAAAAAAGTAAATTTATTTGATGTTTACCAAGGTAAAAACTTACCAGAAGGTAAAAAAAGTTATGCTGTTAGCTTTACATTTATGGACGAGAGACAAACGCTTACAGATAAAGTAGTTGATAAAATCATGAACAAGCTACAAAACAATTTTGAAAAACAACTTGGTGCAGAGTTAAGATAATTATGTCTTCTATTTTTAAAAGTAACACGTCTTATCTAATATCAGGACTAGTTTTTTTAGCTTATGCATTTTATAGACTGTATCAATTTTTTAATGAAGCTGCTTTTAATTTAGTAAAATTAATTATTTCATTGGTGTTTTTTGGTTATGGTGGATATGCAATTTACACTTACATAAAAAACACAAAAGACAAACAAGCGTAAACAGATCTAAACATGGAATCGTTAAAAAATAACAAACTTTATAATTTATTTACAGGACTATTATTAATAGGATTTGGGTGCTTTAGATTATACCAACATTTTAATGCTAATCCAACATTAAGCTCGTTTAGACTAGCTATTGCTGTTGCTGCTATAGGTTATGGTATTTACGCACTATATAATTATACGCAATTAAAAAAACAAGACTAATTAGCTACCCATGAAACCTCAACCAAAAACTAATATTTTGAATTTAATTTTAGGCATAGTGTTTATTGCCTATGGTGTATTTAGAATTTACCAGTATTTAAATGGAAATCTAACACCTAACACTATTAGATTTATTATAGCTATAGCCTTTATAGGATCAGGTGGTTACAGTTTATACAAGTATTTTACAATTAAAAATATAGAATAATTTAACAAAACTATAATTTTTAAAGACCTATAAACTTCCTTTATTTTTTTGTATATTTAAGTAACAACTTAAATTCAAAATTATGACAGACTATATAAAAATTTTTGAAGGTAACTTTATAATCGTACAATTAATAAAAACCAGATTAGAAGATATTGGAATAAATCCCATTATTAAAGACGAAAATGAATCTGGGCGACTAGGTGGTTTTGTACACGATATACCACGAGTGCCTGAAGTATTTGTTCACGAATCTGAACTTAGTAAAGCACTATCCATTGTTGAAGCTGTAAAAGCAGAAACTAAAGCATAAAAAAAACCTCTTCTATTCTGTAAAGAATGAAGAGGTTTTTTTAGACTATTCAAATACGTTTGTATTATGCTTTTGGTAATAGAACCGAATCAACAACGTGTATTACTCCGTTTGATTGATTTACATCTGCAATAGTAACTTTAGCAGAGTTTCCGTTTTCATCTGTTACATAAACATCTTTTCCCTTTTTCCATGCAGTTAAAGTTCCTCCAGACACAGTGTTAATAACCGCTTTACCATCTCCTTTTTCAATTAAGTTTAAAATTTCTTTAGCGTTCCACTTTCCAGCAACAACGTGATATTTTAATACTGTTTGTAATTGCTCTTTATTTTCTGGTTTTAATAAGGTATCTACTGTTCCCATTGGTAACTTATCAAAAGCTGCGTTTGTTGGTGCAAAGACCGTAAAAGGTCCTTCGCTTTGTAAAACATCAACTAATTCTGCTGCTTTAACTGCTGCAACTAACGTTGTGTGATCTTTTGAGTTTACTGCATTCTCTACAATATTTTTTGATGGATACATCTCTGCTCCACCAACCATTTTAGTGTCTTCTTTCATCATTTTTTTGTCTTGAGCTAAACCTAAATTTGCTACAAGCATTACACTAAGTCCTAATACGATTTTTGATAATTTTACTGTTTTCATAATTTTATTGTTTTGGTTTTTAAGTTCGATCTATTTACGAGAGAACTTAAATGTCGGTTTTTAAATTTTTCTATTTAACACATGATTAACTAAAACTATTGATTCATAAATATGAAAAAAAACCAATAAAAAAAAGCCTTCAGAGAGATCTGAAGGCTTTTTAAATATGTAAATAAAATTTTATAATTACTAAGCGTACATTTGGTCTCTTAGTTCTTTTATTTTTTTGTCTTGCATATAATCATCAAACGTAGAATATCTATCAATTACTCCGTTTGGTGTTAACTCTACTACTCTATTAGCTACTGTTTGTGCAAACTCGTGGTCATGAGTTGTAAATAAAACAGTCCCTTTAAAGTTTTTAAGCGAATTATTAAACGCTGTAATACTCTCTAAATCCAAGTGGTTTGTTGGCTCGTCTAATTGTAATACGTTAGCTCTAGTCATCATCATTCTAGATAACATACAACGTACTTTTTCTCCTCCAGACAGTACATTACATTTTTTTAAGGCTTCTTCTCCACTAAAAATCATTTTTCCTAAAAACCCTCTAATATGTACCTCTTCACGTTCTTCTTCTGTTTGAGCCCATTGTCTTAGCCAATCGACTAAAGTCATGTCTGTACTTTCAAAAAACTTACTATTATCTAATGGAAGGTATGATTGAGTTGTTGTAACTCCCCAATCAAATTTACCTGCATCTGCTTTTAGATTGTTATTTAAAATTTCGTAAAACGCAGTAGTTGCTCTAGAATCTCTAGAAAACACGACTACTTTATCTCCTTTTTGTAGATTTAAATCTACATTTTTAAATAACACTTCATCATCAATTGATGCTGCTAAACCTTCGACATTTAAAATTTGATCACCAGCTTCTCTATCTCTGTCAAAAATTATGGCAGGATAACGACGACTGGTTCTTCTAATTTCATCTATATTAAGTTTATCAATCATTTTTTTTCTACTTGTAGCTTGCTTACTTTTTGCTACGTTAGCAGAAAAACGACGGATAAAATCTTCTAATTCTTTTTTCTTCTCTTCAGCTTTTTTGTTTTGCTGTGCATGTTGTCTTGCTGCTAATTGAGAGGACTCATACCAGAAGGTATAGTTACCAGAAAAATGATTAATTTTTCCAAAGTCAATATCACTAATATGTGTACAAACCGCATCTAAAAAGTGTCTATCGTGAGAGACTACAATAACACAGTTATCATAATTAGCTAAAAAGTTTTCTAGCCAAGCAATGGTTTCGTAATCTAAATCATTGGTAGGCTCATCCATAATAAGTACATCAGGATTTCCAAAAAGTGCTTGCGCTAATAACACACGTACTTTTTGTTTTCCGTCCAAATCACCCATTAATGTGTAATGAAACTCTTCTTTTATACCTAGATTAGATAGCATAGCTGCAGCATCACTATCTGCATTCCAACCATTCATTTCTTCAAATTGCACTTGCAGCTCTCCTATTCTCTCAGCGTTTTCATCTGTATAGTCTGCATACAAAGCGTCAATTTCTGTCTTTATTTTATAAAGGGCTTTATTACCTTTTAATATTGTTTCTAAAACAGTGTCTTCGTCATGTTTATTGTGGTCTTGTGTTAAAACCGACATGCGTTTTCCCGCTTCTAGATGTACCTGACCCGAAGTCGGCTCCATCTGTCCAGAAATAATTTTTAAAAATGTAGATTTTCCAGCTCCATTGGCTCCTATAATACCATAACAATTTCCATTATTAAAAGTGGTACTAACTTCATCAAAAAGCACACGCTTACCGAATTGAACTGATAAATTTGATACTGATAACATATCTTGAATTTTAATTTTGTGCAAAAGTAGAAAATTAACATCAAATAGCCATATACATTCAGTCTTTAATAAGTTTTAACAACGCCTTAACACGAGAACTCTTTCGCAAAACATATTTTTGTTTGTAAAATTTTTTGCCCTTATTAATTACCATATGTATACAAGACTATTTATTTATCTTTTACTTTGCTCTAGCGTCATGTTTTCTTGTAAAAAAGATAAGAAGACATTAAAGGATAATACTGCATTTTTTGGAGGCGAAATTATTAACCCAAGCACCAATTATATTATCATTTTTAAATCTTCTGAGATTATTGATACAGTGTTTTTAGATAGTAATAATCGTTTTAAATATGTTTTTAATGACTTTGAGCCTGGATTATTTAGTTTTTACGATGGTAAAGAGTCTCAGTCCTTTTTAATACAGCCTCTAGATAGTATTATGGTAAGAGTTAATACTAAGGAATTTGATGAGTCTTTAGTTTTTAATGGTATTGGAGAAAAGGAAAACAATTACCTGATGGATTTGTTTTTAGAAACAGAACAACAAGAACAAGAAATTTTAAAAATAAGTCAATTAGAACCTAAAGCATTTGAAGCTAAGCTTTCTCAAATTAGACAAAATAAATTAGATAAGCTTTCCAAATTTAATGACAAGCATAAAACTACTGAGCTTTTTGATGCTTATGCTAGAGCCAATATAGATTACAATTATTATTATAGTAAAGAAGCCTATCCGTTTATTAATTATAGCCAAAATGAAGAAGCTATTTTTAACAATCTACCAAGTGACTTTTTTGACTTTAGATCTGATATTGATTATAACAACAAGCTATTAAAAGATTACAGACCTTATGTATCCTTTTTAAGGTTTCATTTTAACAACATAGCCTTACAAGAGCACTTTAAACACTCACAAGACGATACTTACAACAACCAATCTCTAGATTATAATTTAGATAAGCTATCATTAATAGAGCAAAAGGTATCTGACACCTTTATTAAAAACAGATTGTTATATTACAACATGATTAAGTTTATTAATGCTTCAAAAAGTGTAGATGATTATGATACGTTATTAAAATCGTTTCAAGCAAAAAGCACTAATAATGAACAAAAATTTAAAGCGACTAAGCTAGTCAACTCTTATAAACTTTTAAAGCCAGGTCAAGTGATTCCTGATTTAATGGTGATTAATAAAAATGAAGAAACTAAACACTTAAAGGATATTATTACTAAACCATCCATCATTTATTTTTGGGATGCTAAAGATAGATATCACTTAAAAGTTTCTCATGAGCGTGCAAACGATCTTCAAAAAAAATACCCTGAGTTTGATATTATTGCTATTTCTATAAATAAAATAAGTAGCAGAGAGCAAGCCGAAATTTTACGACGTAATAACTTTAGTTTAACCAATGAGTATCATTTTGAAAACGTTGAGGATGCAATTGAACTTCTGTCACTTAAACCCGTTAACAAAATATTTATAGTAGACAAAAATGCTATAATTGTTAACCCTAAAGCTAATATGTTTGATGTTATGATGGAAACTGAGTTATTAGGTTTAATTAATAAGTAAAATTATACATTACTAAATAAGTAATAAAAAAACGCCTGCAAATTGCAGGCGTTTTTTTTATTTCAATTAATTATGATTAATCATTTTTGTGATCATCCTTAACCTCTTCATCCCTGTATTTACAACAATCATGCACAGAACCATAAGCTTCATCTGTTGCTTTATAGTCTTTTGTATCATGACCTACAGCTAATACATTTTGCTCGATAGTTTTTAAACTTGTTTTATTTTCGTCAAAAATTAATTTTAACTCATGCGTTTCGACATTCCAAATAGCACTTTTAACACCTTTGGTTTTAAAACATGCTTTTTCGATTCTTGATTTGCACATCATGCAAACACCATCAACTTCTAAACTTTCTCTTTTGTTTTTGTCTTGTGCAAAACTTACTGTTGATGCAATCATTATTAATACTAATACTAGTTTTTTCATTTTATATTGGTTTTATTTTAATTTATATCTTAATCCTGCATAATACATGCTACCAAATATTGGTCCATATACAAAGTTGGTATCAAAACTTGTTCCAAATGGATTGTCTGCACTAACTATAGGATTATCCTGTCTTAAATTTGTAATGTTTTCTCCTCCTAAATATACTTCGAATTTTGGAGAAAACACTCTAGTTATTTGTGCGTTTAAAGTTCCGATTGACTTAGAATAATCCTCTATTTTATATTGAATAGGATTATTTAATGTTGAAGGAAACCTTTGCTCGCTTAACCAGTTATAGGTTAAATCAAACTTCCAGTTACTATTATTTTTAATAATGGTTTCATACGAAGCGTTAGCAAACAACCTATGTTTAGGTGTAAGTGGCTTAATTAACTTTCCTGATTTATACTGTGTTTTTACATCGTAATATTTATAAGCAGTCCTTAAATTAAAATGCTCAAATACGTTGTAGTTAAATTCGGCCTGAAAACTATTAGCATAGCTATCTCCTTCTAAATTATAAAAATTTACTTCTTGACTATTCTCTAAATCAACAACAACTTGATTTTGAAAATCTGTACGGTAAAAATCTAAAGTCACATCGGCTTGTCTTCCAAAAAGGTTAAACCCTTGTAAATAAGATACACCATAGTTCCATGCAATTTCTGGATCTAAACCATAAATGGTTCCGTTGGTATTTAAAATTGAAAATTCACGCGAAGAGGCAAATAAATTTTGATTTTCAGTAAATATATTAGCACTACGCTTCCCTCTACCTACAGAGGCTCTGATTGCAGACTTACTCCAAGGTGAATATCGCATATGTAGTCTTGGTGTAATAAACTCGCCTAACAAATTATGAGTATCCACACGCAGACCTGCAGTCATGGTAAAGTATTCTAAATCGTCAAACGAATATTCAAAAAACCCACCAAAAGAACGTTCAGTTCTTTCAAAATCTTGCTGAATAGCAAACTCATTGTAATCATCATAAGTGTAATTTATACCAGTTTTAATCTTGTGCCTAGAGTCGTCTATAATTGAGTTATAAATAATGTTAGAATATATACTGGTATGTTTAATATTATATTCATTTAAACCAAAATAAGATTCTTGTTTATGATTACTAAAAGCAAATTGTACACCTAAACTTTGCCAAGGTATTTCTGGATTTACATACCCTAACTTAGTAGAAATCTCATAGCGTTTTGTATCTATCTCGCTTCCCCAAGCATTAGTGGTTAGTTTATCTGTATCAGGATTAAAGTTAAGTTGACCTGACTGTTTACTATCATCCAAATACCTTAAATTAACAAATGTTACTAACCCTTTTTCTGGATTAGTATATTGCCAACGATTCATAACATTTACCTGATTATATAAAGGCATGTCTAAAAATCCGTCGTTGTTTACATCATGTTTTTCTTGATGTGCATTACCATGCAAATACAAACCAGTACTAACTTTATCACTAATTTTAGTATTAAAATGCGTATTTAATTCTAATCGTGTACTACTTGCACCATATAAATTAACAAAAAATTTATTGTCTGTTGAAGGCTTAACTAACTCTGCATTAATCTGACCAGCAATACTTTCAAATCCATTAACCACACTTCCTGCGCCTTTAGTAATTTGAATACTTTCTACCCAAGTACCCGGAATAAAACTAAGACCAAAAGCTTGAGAAGCACCTCTAATTGCAGGAATATTTTCTGTAGCAATTAATATATAAGGACTAGAAAGACCTAGCATTTTTATTTGTTTGGTACCTGTAACAGCATCACTAAAATTGACATCAATGGATGGGTTAGTTTCAAAGCTTTCCGACAGATTACAACAAGCAGCTTTTAAAAGCTCGTCACTACTTACCAATAGTGTGTTTTGAGCTTTTAAATAAGATCTTGAAGTCGCTACCTTTCTGGATTGCACAAAAACTTCATCAAGGTTGTTGGTAGGCTCTAAAACATGTTTAATTGAATTTGAAGACGTTATAGTTATTGTGTCAGATTTAAACCCAACATAACTTATAATCAAATCATTAGTACTCTCTACAAATGGCAAACTAAAATTGCCATCAATATCTGTAGCTGTACCTACACTAGTGCCAGACCAAATTAGATTAGCACCAAATAAAGGTTGTTTTGCATCACCTTGACTAGCGTCATAAATGGTACCTGTTAAGTTTTCTTGTGCGATTAGCAGTATTGGAAAAAAGCTAAATAGTATCAATAATTTTTTCATAACTAATTATAGATTTTAATTAACATCCAAACCGCCATAAGTATCATAATGGTGTTTTCTATAAAGGTCGCTTTAGTCATTGGTAGTTTAAGCGTTGTCCCTAAGCAAGCACATTGAATAGTTTTTTTATCTAGCAAAGTTTTAATTACACCAAACGTTGTGATACCTAAAATAACTATTGTGATAATTAAGGCTAACGGAATCTGAATTCTAGCAATAAATAACAAACCTAAAATCAGCTCGATAAATGGATAAACTAAACCATACTTAGGAATAGCCTTAGCTAATGGGTCGTACATTTTAAAACTTTCAGGAAACCCTTTTAAGTCTAAGAATTTAAAAAAACTAAATACAAAATAAAATAAGCCCATAAAATCTAACATAAAGTTAGACAACTCCCAAGCTTTAAGATTTAGTAAAATAGCAACAGTTGTTATATAACCGAAGATTAAAAACAACGGAAACAGTTGTCTTAGTTGACTTTTATCATGTTGATCACTAGCAACAGAATCAAATAGATTTTTAGAAGTATTTACTTCGCTTATTTGAAACTTATCTGATAATACGTCTTGTAATTGTTTAATTGAAATATGTTCAGTCATGTCTATTTCAGCCTCAGATTGCTCTAAATTAACTGAAACATCTACAACTGCTTTTAAAGATTGTAAAGACTTCTCTACCGAAGCTTTACAGCCATTACAGGTCATACCTGTAACTGTATAAATATGTGTCATTATAAATATGATTTAATAAAATTAACTTTAAATAATTTCCGCTTAAGCGAAATAATTAAAGCCTTTTATCAAATAACAAATACGTCGTGAAGTACCTGGTAATCTATAACCAAGTTGGGAGGAGAATAATTTTTATGTGGAATGATTTGTTTTGGAAGACTTTCAAACAAATGAAAATAAGTAAAAACAAAAGAGGTTATCAAAAATTGATTAGCAACATCTAAATCGTTAAAACTATTTAACTTTAGTTGGTCTTGACCTTTAATAATTTTAACAACATCCTTACAACATGATTTTTTTAAAACCACGTTTTTATCAGTATCCACAGGAGTACCGCATTTTTTTGCTTTGGTAAAAACAGCAACATCTACTAAATGATCTCCGCAATAATGGCTTTCAACAGTAAAAGACAGTGTTGACAACAACACCACTAATGCCATTAATGCAGATCCTATTTTATGTAACGCTTTTTTAATCACGTCACAAAAGTACAAAATAGACTAATACAGTAGCATGGTTTTCAAAAGGTTTAACAACTATATTAAATTAGGACAATAATTTCGGCACAATTAATGTTAAGTTATATCTTTGACAAATAAATAACCTTTTTATGAAATTTAAATTAACATTATTACTAGCATTTGTAACCTTCAGTTTTTTGCAAGCTCAAGATAATAAAGCTTTTAAAGCTGGAGAAAAGTTAACTTTTGCTGCCTCTTACAATATGTCTGGAATATTAACAGATATAGCAGAAGTTAAGATGGAAACTAGCGAAATGAAGACTAGTAGCGCAACTTTATTACATTTAAAATGTACTGCCACTACCTATAGTGATTTTGATAGTTATTTTAAAATTAGAGATCTATATGAAAGCTATGTAAACCCTAGAACTGTCACTCCGTATTTATATAACAGAGAGATTAATGAAGGTGGTTATTACAAATTTGTAAAATATAAGTACAACCATAAGGCTAATCTTGTAGAAAGCTTAATTAGAAAAAAGACTAAAAAAACTAAAACAGGTTTTTGGGATCAAAATAATAATGTAAAAATAAATGGAAATACTAGAGATATTGTCTCTACGATTTATAAAATTAGAACCTTAGATATCAATAAAGCTCCAATAGGTGCTTCAGACTCTTTTACAGTCTTATTTGATAATAAAATGACCAAACTTAGCTTTACTTTACTTGCTAAAGAAACTATTAATACTGCTATTGGTAAAAAAGAATGTTATAAACTAGCCATTAGCGTTGCAGGTAACAACTTTTTAAAAGGAAACAATGCCAATTTACTTTGGTTAACTGCTGACGACAACAAAATACCTGTGTATGCTAAATTTAAAATAGCTGTTGGAAGTGGTGAGTTAAAAATAAAATCTGCGACTGGATTAAAAAACTAACAACATGAGAAAAATAAGTATAATATTAGGATTAATTTTTGCTGTATTAGCTGTAATTCTTTCAGTCTTACCACTATATAAATTATCGTTTATTCCAGCTATCCTTGCACTTGCTTTTGGACTATTAGCATTTTTTAAATCCAAGAAAAATCAAGAACCAACACATGTCATACAAGTTGTTTTTTTAATAACTATAATAGCTCTAGCACTTGCAACCTATAAATCTATTTTTAGTGTTAAAGAAGTCGGAGATACTAAAGAGTTGAAAGAACTTGAACAACAAAGACAAGAAGAAGCTAAAGAAGAATTAGAAGATTTAATCATTATTGATTAAGTAAAAATATTAGATTAATTCCATTTGATTTAAAATGTTAAATGGATATAAATCTAGCTTATAAAAACACTAATAATAAGTATTATCCACTTACATATTAGTGTTTATTCAATTAAGTGTAAAAAATATATTTTTTACACTTAATTTATTCTGCAAAATATACAGCTAGGCTGTAATCATAAATGTTTATTCCATTAATTTTTAGAAAAACTGACATTTGCAAAATTAGCAAGTCAACTTTGTAAAACGTGACGATTTATAGTTTCCTAATTATATCTTAAAATCAAGGTAAACTTAATATTAAGTTAATTTTTCTTGTATTTTTGAAGGTATAACTACTTAAATCATTTACCATTAATGAAATCAACATTCTCAATCGCCACATTAAGTTTATTATTTGTGGCCTGTGGAAGCTCTCAGAAAGGCAGCGAAACAAGCACTAAAGTTGTAGATCCTGTTGTCTACGGACAAACAATCACACAAGAAGACCTAAAAACATCATTGTACACTTTTGCATCTGATGAATTTGAAGGTAGAGAAACTGGTGCTGAAGGACAGAAAAAAGCAATCAACTTTTTAAAAGAACATTACATTAAATATGGTGTTCCAGCTGCAAAAAGCGATGGAAACTATTTTCAAGATGTACCATTAAAGGTGCAATCTAAGCCAGATGTTGCATTAACTATTAATGAAAAGTCATTAAAAAATTTAGAAGATTTTGTTTCTATCAACCCAATGGAAACAAGTAAATTAAAAGCTACTGAAATTGTAAATTTAGGTTACGGTATTGAAGATGATAAATTTTCTAACTACGACAACATAGACATAAAAGGTAAAGTTGTCTTTTTTGTAAGCGGAGAACCTAAAAATAGTGATGGTACATATGTAATATCAGGAACTAAAGAGTCTTCAAATTGGTCTAATTTTAGACAAGAATTTGCATTAAAACGCGATTTAGCTGAAAAAAAAGGAGCAAAAGCTGTTTTATATTATAACCCAGAAGTCTTTGCTATGGCTGCACTACGTTTTGGAGCTTCTAGTGGTAGAATGACTTTAGCTGGCAATGATAAAGACATGTTTTACTTTTTAGTCAATACTGAAACGACTAAAGCTATTTTTAATGAAGATGTAAGAACTTTTGATGCTTCATTTAAAAATAAGATAGTTAAAGCTAACTTAGATTTAGACTTTACTAATAACTCTAAAGATTTATCTTCTGAGAATGTTGCTGCTATAATTAGAGGTACGGAAAAACCAGATGAGTATATTGTGGTATCTGCTCACTTAGACCACGAAGGTGTAAAAGATGGAGAAGTTTATAATGGCGCAGATGATGATGGTTCTGGTACTGTAGCTGTCTTAGAAATTGCAGAAGCTTTTGCTAAAGCTAAAAAAGATGGACATGGTCCAAAACGATCTATAGTATTTTTAAATGTAACTGGTGAAGAAAAAGGCTTATTAGGAAGTCAGCATTATACAGATAACGATCCTATTTTTCCATTAGCTAACACTGTTGCTAATTTAAATATAGATATGATAGGTCGTGTTGACCCTAAACGTAAAACAGGAGACCGTAATTACATCTACTTAATTGGTAGTGATAAATTAAGCACAGAGCTTCATGAGATCTCTGAAGAGATGAATACAAAGTATGCTAAGGTAGAATTAGATTATACTTATAATGATGATAATGATCCTAACAGATTTTACTACAGATCTGATCATTATAATTTTGCTAAAAATAATATTCCAGTTATATTTTACTTTAACGGAACGCACGATGATTACCATAGACCAAGTGATACACCAGATAAGATAGAATACGATTTATTAGAAAACAGAACTCGATTAGTATTTTATACTGCTTGGGAACTAGCCAATAGATCATCAAGAATTATAGTTGATAAAGCTGAATAACAACATAAAAAAAAGTCCTGTAATTTTACAGGACTTTTTTTTATGTATTATCTTTTGAAGTTATTAATTATAAAAGTCTAAACACATTCACTTATACTTAAAATAAAAAGCACAAAAAAAGCTTCTCTAAATTTAGAGAAGCTTTTTGCTTTTGGGTGGAAGACCGGGTTCGAACCGGCGACTTTCGGTACCACAAACCGACGCTCTAACCAGCTGAGCTACAACCACCATTTGTGCACATTTAATAATGCGTGTGCAAAGGTAATTTATTTAGTAGTTATTCCAAACCTTTTTTTTAAAATTTTTTACTTTAAATCAAATAAACTTTCCACAGCGACGTAACGCTCTACATTATAGCCTTCTGCGTAATCAACATTTATTAGTCTTCCTAAATCATTTGCTCTATATTTTACGCTATCTGTAAAGTTTTTGCTAGAAATAGGTGTTTCTGGTTCTTTACTATTAGGATCAAAAAACTGAGTTTTATAGGCTAATACACTTTTCATCTTAACATCCATGTAATCTGAGACGTCTACAACAAAATCTGGTTCTATATTTTTCCATTGTATGTAATGGTAAACTTGCTTTGGTCTCCATTGTTTTTGAGGCATACCATTAACTATAGTTTCAATTTTAATTAAACCACTTAAAAAACAAGCGTCACTAACTAATTTACTCCCTTTTCCATGATCAATGTGTCTATCATCAATTGCATTGCATAATATAATCTCTGGTTGATACTTTCGTATCATTTTTATGATTTCTAGTTGGTGCTGTTTGTCGTTAACAAAAAAACCATCTGCAAAACCTAGATTTTCTCGATAAGCTACTCCTAATATATTTTTAGCTTCTTCTGCTTCTGCCTTTCTGGTCAACTCTGTACCACGCGTTCCTAACTCTCCTTTAGTTAGGTCCACGATAGCTACAGTTTTACCGTTAGCGACCTCTTTTGCTATTGTAGCTCCTGCGCCTAACTCTACATCATCTGGATGTGCACCAAATGCTAGTATATCTACTTTCATTATAACTTAATTTTTATTCCAATCTTCTTTTTGTTGTTCATCTAAAAATGTCCAAGCAACAATTCTACTTTTTTTGTTTCCAATATTCATTCCTATTGTTAAAACAGCTGTAGCACCTAGCTTTTTAAGTGATTGGTTTATTGTTTTTACATTATCCTTGTTAGACACTAAACTTGTATACCAAAAACTTGCAGTTTTTAATAAAGAGCTTTCGTATAAATAATTATGCAAAAAAGCTTTTTCTCCACCTTTGTACCATAATTCATGTGCTTGTCCAGCAAAGTTTCTGACCATTTGGTCTGTGGGCTTTCCAAGTCCTTTTAGTTTACTTGTTGTAGCCTTTAATGCATCAGCTTCATTTTTAAAAAATGGAGGATTACACATGGTTACTGTTACCTTATCTGTTTCACTTAAAACACCTGTCAACACATGTGCATCGTCATTTTGTTTTTTAAGTTTAATTTGGTCTTGTAAGTTATTTTTGTCAATGATATTTTGAGCAGCTTTCAAGGCGTCATCATTACTATCCACACCTATATAACTCCAATCATACGCTGCATTACCTAATAAAGGATAAATACAATTTGCACCTGTACCAATGTCCATAACAGTTATATTTTCTGTTAATTTAGAACGCTCTAATAAATCTGAAATGTGGTGTATGTAATCTACACGTCCAGGAATTGGAGGACACAAAAAGTGATCAGGAAAATCCCAAAACGCTACATCATAATGAGATTTTAATAATGCTGCATTTAAAGCCTTTACTGCTTTAGGGTTAGCAAAATCAATAGTTTTTTTGTTATTGGCATTTGTAAAAATGAAGGGCTCTAAGTCTGTGTAAACTAGTGATAGCTGATCAAAATCGTAATCGTCGGTATGTTTGTTTTTTTTATGCAAAATATATTTATTGAAAATGTTATGAGTTGATTATTTTATGGTTGCTTCCACTGCTTGTTTTATATCTGCTTTTAAATCTTTAGCCTCTTCTATTCCTAAAGAAAAACGAATAAGTCCGTCTGATATACCAATTTCTAAACGTTGTTCTGGTGTTAATAACGAGTGTGATGTTTGTGTTGGAGATAACATTGTGCTTTCTATACCTGCTAAACTCATAGAAGCTTTAATTAACTGTAATTGCTTCATGAATTGATCAGAATTTATATTATCTATAAGTTCAAAAGATAACATAGCTCCAAAACCTTTCATTTGAGATTTTGCTAACTTATGTTCTGGGTGACTTTTTAAGCCTGGATAATACACTTGTTTAACAAATGTTTGTTTATCTAACCATTTTGCTAATTTGTTAGCATTTTTAGTTTGTGCTTTTACACGTAAACCCATAGTTTTCATGCTACGCTCCAACATCCAAACCGTAAAATCGCTTAAACTACCTCCATAATTTTTAGATACATTCCATATTTTATCTAAATGATCTTTACTTCCTGCTACTGCTCCTGCACAAATATCACTATGACCTCCAAAATATTTAGTTGCCGAGTGCATTACTAAATCAATACCAAAATCTATTGGGTTTTGATTTACTGGACTTGCAAACGTATTATCTATACTTGTTACAATGTTTTTTTGTTTACCTAAATTGGCAATTGCTTTAATATCTGTAATGGTAAGCAAGGGATTTGAAGGTGTTTCGATATGAATCAACTTGGTATTTGGTTGTATTGCTGCTTCAAAGTCTTCAACTTTATAACCATTTGTAAAAGTGAACTCTATATTTAATTTAGGAAATTCTTCTCTAATAAAATTAGATGTTCCACCATATAAGGTATTTTGAACCACAATATGATCTCCTGATTTTAAAAACGCTAAAAACATGTGGCTAATAGCTGCCATACCAGAGCCAAATATCATAGCTGTTTCTGTATGTTCTAAAGCTGCTATTTTTTTTGCCAAATATTCTTGATTGGGTGTATTAAAATACCTTGGGTAACGTTTAACATCTACATCCATAAATTGATAAGAAGATGATAAATAAATTGGAGATATTGCGCCTTTAAATTGCTCATCTGGCACTTCACCAACATGCGTACAAATGGTATTTAAACCTTGATTTTCTAATTTCATTTTGTTAACACTTTAAGACTACTAAATTACTGATTTTAAAATTGACTATATAATACTAGGCTTACTAATATTAAAACTTAATAAGTAGCTTTAACTAGTCCTTAACTAAAATCTATCCTTTTTTTTGTATCTTATTGATTATGATAGCACAAGATAAAGAAGCACACGAAGACATTTTAAAACAATCTATTAAACATTTAAAGTTTTTAGGGTATGAAAATATTAAAGCGGATTTAGATGGATATGAATCGCCTAAATCTTTTATTAAAAAGAAAAACAGCTTAGTTATTACACCTGACATTACAGCTTATAAGCGTACCAAAAAATATTTTTTTGAATTAGGCTTAAAAAGCGAAAAACCTAAACTATTAAAAACAAAATGGCGACTATTAGACGTAGTTACTAGAATGAAAGACCATCGTTTTAAAATTATTACAACTAAAGGACATTATAGTTTTACGAATAAAATATTAAGTGATTTAAATATTGAAAAATCTTTAATCAAATTATAAAAAAAAGAGCCAATTAATATTGGCTCTTTTTTATTTATTATTTATTTGACTATTTACAATAGCTTTAAGTTTTTCTTTTCTTGTGGCTTCTTCCTTTTTCTTTTTATTAATCTTTTTAGCCATTAACTTAGAATGTTTGGCTTTGTTTTTTGTGTTTTTTTGACCTTTAGGCTTAGGCATATCTTATTTTTTTGAAGCTTTTAAAAGTGCATTTTGCTCTTCCATTAAATCGGATAATCTTGATAACAACTCGATATCCTTAGGTGTTTTAACTGTTTTATTTTTGGTGTCGTGTGATTTATCCTTTAACCTATTCATAGCTTTAACAACTATAAATACCGTTAAACCAACAATTAAAAAGTCTAATACAACCTCAAACAATTCGCCATAATATACAGCTACTTCTTGACTAGTAACCACACCATCATTGCTTACAATCTCATTTCTTAAAATATAGCGCTTATTCTGAAAATTTAAACCATCAGTCAATAATGATAATGGTGGTAAAAAAACTTTTTTAACTAAAACATCAATTACTTTATTGAAAGATGCACCTATAATTATACCTATAGCCATATCCATCATGTTGCCTTTTACAGCAAATTCTTTAAACTCTCTTAAAAATTTCATTTGTAAACTTTATTTAATCCTTAGTTGTTTTATTGTAAGCTCTAATCATAACTAAAGCCCATGCAAAGACACAAAAAAATACGATAATAGAAAACCAAAATACAATACTATTTCCTTCCATTGTTTACAAGTTTTACATATATCATTACACCTAAAAGAGTTGGTGCCCATAAACCAATAAAAATACCATGTAGTTGCTCTCCTTTTAAAAATAAATACTCGGCAATCAATATAATTGCTAGACACAAAATAAGTAGTAAAATGTTACTTAAGCCAAAGTTTTTAATGTAGTTCATTAATGTGATTTATAATTTTTAACAAGTTAATAAAATATTAAAGTGAAAACAAAAAGAATAACTCACAACTAAAAATCAAACACTTTAGACGGCTTAAAAGTGTATTTTGTCGATAAAAAAACCAAATTAACAGTTTTAAAATGCATTTAAACGAATAAATACGCATTTAATAGTTGTTTTTTAACAGTATAACTATATTGGTCTAAGAATTTAACCTATTAACTGATTAATATCCCTTATTATGAAAAAAATCGCCCTACTAACCCTACTTTTAATCACAAGTTACACTTTTGCTAACAATAGCAATACAACGACAAACGCAAACTCAATACAAATCATTAGATTAGACTACAATGCGCCAAATGGAGCCTCAAGAGAACTTGTATTAGCCTTTACGTCAGACAATGCTGCTACGGATGGTGTTGATTATGGTTACGATGCTGCTGTATATTCTCCTTTTACTAATGATTTAAATTGGTTAATAGACTCCAATAGATATGTAATCCAAGGTGTAGGGCAATTTCAAAATACTAGTCAATATCTTTTTGGATTATACAATGAAGTATCTGGAGAAGCAAGTATTACCTTATCTAGCTTAGAAAACTTTGATACAGATATTAATGTATACATATATGACGCTTTGCTTGATACTTATACTAATATTAACGACACGCCTTTTACTGGTATTATTGACGCTGGAGATTACACAGACCGTTTTTACATTGCATTTGAAGAACCTGAAATATTAGATATAGACACCAATAATGAGGATATTATCATTGATAGTTTTAATGCTTTAGGAAATAATGAAAACCCTCCAAAACCTGACAACAACGCAACTACAAAAAGCATAAATCTTAGCTACGATGCAAATACTAACCAATTAAATTTAAAATTTGAAAATAACGCGATAGTCAAAAATATTACTGTTTATAATTATAAGGGAATAGCTTTAAAAACCATAGAAAAGGCAAACAACAACAAAATAAATATTCCGCTAAAAACAAATGACAAAAACTTAATACTACACATTACTACAGATACTGAAGTTATAGTTAAGCAAATAGCACTAAATTCTAATTAAGTATAATGCTCAATTTAAAATACAAAAAAAAAAAGACTCACTAATTATAGTGAGTCTTTTTTTTTGTAATGATATATACTGTTTATTTTTTATAATACTTAGCATACTTCCTGTATGAAAACACTCCTAAAATAGCGACACCTACAAGCGCTATTCCTATAAATTTGAAGCTTACTATTTGATCTCCACTTGCATAACTATGTAAGCCTGACAAGTAAAAATTAACTCCAAAATAGGTCATTAAAATGCTTCCAAAAGTTATAATGGACATTAAGTTGAAAAACCATCTACCACGTAATCCTGGTACTAAACGCATATGGATTACAAATGCATAAAGCATAATACTAATAAGTGCCCAAGTTTCTTTAGGGTCCCAACCCCAATATCTTCCCCAACTTTCATTAGCCCATTGTCCACCAAGAAAATTACCTATAGTTAGCATGACCAAACCAACGGTTAAAGCCATTTCATTAATAATAGTTAGTTCTTTTATATTTAAATCCATCTTAGATTTATTGTCCTTATTGGTCAACAACATTAAAACTAATGACACAATACCTAAAATCATACCTAATGTAAATGGACCATAACTAGCAACAATAACTGCTACATGTATCATTAGCCAATAACTATTTAATACAGGCTGTAGGTTAGCAATTGCTGGATCCATCCAATTCCAGTGTGCAATCATTAATATCATTGCTGTTACAAATGCTGTAGATGCCAAGGTTAAATCACTTTTTCTTCCAAAAGCCAGTCCAAAAAACATAGTTGCCCAAGCAACATATATCATAGACTCATAAGCATCACTCCAAGGTGCATGACCAGAGATGTACCATCTAGAAATTAAGCCTAAAGTATGGATAACAAATAGTCCTAATATGATAAATTTAAATATGGTAACACTTTTAGCTAACCACTTATTGCTACTTTTAAAGATTTGCCAAATAAGTAAGATAAATAGCAATGTTCCTGCATACATATACCAACTAAATAGTTTTTTAAACACATCGTATTGGTTATATAAAATTTCTGCATTTATCTTATCCTCACTTAACATTACGCTTGTTCCAACTTTTCGTTGAGAGGTTTTAAATGCTTCTAATAATTTTTCAGATTTAGTAAAGTCTCCTGTTTTTTTAGCTTCATTTAAAGTATATAAATACCAATCAAAACCAGAACCTATAAAACTACCATAGGTACTATCTTTAATTTTTTGATTGTAGCCATCATTTTTATATTCAAAAGGAGAAATCCATGTATTGTTTTCATCGTCTGGTACTGGAAATATCTTAAGAGAACGTCCTTCAATAGCATTACTTAATAAATTAATACGCTGATTGGTTTCAATAAACTCTTTTTGTACTCCTGTTTGAGATTTTACTGCAGATGCTTCTTCCAAATACGAATCTAATTTATATTGAAAATTATCGTCAAAAAAGTCTAATAATGCAGCATATTTTTGGTCTTTATCTAATCCAATAATCCCTCTAATAGAATCCGCTTTTTTAGGTGCTAAGTATATAATTGGAACATTATACCATAACATTGGACTTTCTAGGATGCTTAAAAAGACTTGATCTGATGATAAACCCTCATAACCTTCATGCTTAGTTAATTTTCTAACTAACTCTGACGCATACGTATCAATAGGCATCATACGACCATCAAGATCCTGAATAACTAATCTTCCAAATTTTTTAGCATGTGCTTCTGGAGCTACATTTACTTTTAAAATAGAATCTATTTGAGATTTACTAGGTCTTTGCTTCTCTGTAACTGTATTGGATTGGTGACCATGTCCATCGTTTTCAGTATGCTCTTGATCTTGTGCAAATCCAAATACGCTTAAACTTAAAAATGCAATGGTTAGCATTTTAGTTTTTTTCTTCTTAATTTTTTCTAAGCCATTTTGCAAATCTCTAAATCTAGTGTGATTAGCAAACAAGATAGCCATCATACCAAAGTATAGTAAAAAGTATCCTGCATAAGTAACCCAAGTACCCCAAAAATCATGATTTACAGATAG
>NZ_JBBMRD010000010.1:0-141359 GCF_038900355.1 Olleya sp. AS48
GCTCAGTTGGTTCAGAGCACTTGGTTTACACCCAAGGGGTCAGGGGTTCGAATCCCTTGTCGCCCACAAAAAAATCCAGAACTTAGTTTTGGATTTTTTTATGTTATTATTTGATATGGAATTTTGTTTTTAATCAAAATCTAACATATATTTGCAAACCTATTATTAGGGCGACTAGCTCAGTTGGTTCAGAGCACTTGGTTTACACCCAAGGGGTCAGGGGTTCGAATCCCTTGTCGCCCACAAAAAAATCCGAAACAAATGTTTCGGATTTTTTTATTTATAATAATTCTAATACGCGTTCCAAAGCCATTCCTCTAGAGCCTTTTATTAATAACGCACTGTCTTTAATTGTTTTGTAATTGTTTTTAAAATCTTCAAAGGATTTATATTGTTCTAAATTGGTATGGTGTAATTTAGTTTTGTAAAAATTTTCACCAATTAAAATTACTTTATTAATATCTAAATCAGCTAATAGGTTTACTATATTTTGATGTTCTGCAGCAGCAGAAATCCCTAATTCAAACATGTCTCCTAATATTGCTATTTTGTTTTTAGCCTTATGGATGCTAAAGTTATTTAATGCCACGTCCATACTAGATGGATTAGCATTATAGGCATCTAGAATAATAGTGTTACTATCTTTGTCAATTATTTGAGACCTATTATTTGTTGGTACATAGTTTTTAATTGCATTTTGTATTTGATGTATTGTCAATTTAAAATGTCTACCAATTGTACAAGCTGCACATAAATTGGTGTAATTGTATGTGCCTATTAAATTAGAGTTGATAACCTTGTCTTCTGTTTTAAACGAAACAAATGGATTGGTGTCTAATAAGGTGTAATTGTAATTGTTTGTTATACTATCGTTGAAACCTATCTTATTATTATAAGTACTCAGTTTATCTTTTTGAATAGGATCCTCAGCGTTAAAAAATACTTGTTTATTATTGCTTATCAAGTACTCATACATTTCACTTTTACCTTCAATAACGCCTTCAATTCCTCCAAAGCCTTCTAAGTGGGCTTTACCAAAATTAGTAATGTATCCATAATCAGGTTTAGCTATGTTACATAAAAAAGCAATTTCTTTTTTATGATTTGCTCCCATTTCAACAATACCAATTTCAGTATTTTTATCCATAGATAGTAATGTTAAAGGTACACCAATGTGATTATTCAAGTTACCTATGGTTGCTGTAGTATTATATTTTTGAGATATTACAGCATTAATAAGCTCTTTGGTTGTTGTTTTTCCGTTACTTCCAGTTAAGGCAATGATTTTTAAACCTAGGTAGTCTCTATGATATGTGGCTAACTCTTGCAGTGTCTTTAGACTATTTTTTACTAAAATAGTATTATCTGTAGTCTTATACTTAGGGTCGTCTATAATAGCGTATTTGGCGCCTTTATTTAAAGCTTCGGTTGCAAAGGTATTACCATTAAAATTTTCTCCGCTTAAAGCGAAAAACATACAATTATCTTTTACTTTTCTAGTGTCTGTACTTATGGATGTACAGGATAAAAAAAGTTGGTGTAATGCGTCTATTTTCATGAAATAAAAGTATAAAAAAAGTCCTAACAAATGTTAGGACTTTTTAATATATTAAAAATAATATTTTTAGTTTTTAGACTTACGTGTTCCTTTAGATTTTGAACCAACTCTAGACATTGCACATCTAAACCCAATATAGTCTGTTGCCATATTTTGTGGGTAATAACGTCTTTGTGCAGGATCTAACCAGTACTCTCTATCTTTCCAAGATCCTCCTTTGTAAACTCTTACCTCATCGTTTATTAAAGAGGTACGTTTGTTGGATTTGTCATACTCTCTGATCATATTTCCTGAAGAATCCATTTCTATGTTATGCTTAGGTGCATTGTACATTTTACGTGTAGAAGCATCTTCGTTAGCTTCTCCTTCGTCATCTCCAAATCTATCAGCGTAGTATCTTGAAGATTGTGAGTCACCATCTCTAAAGTTACGGTTGTCACTTCTATCAAAGTTTGTTCTTAAGTAAGTTTCTTCTTCGTCTATTGGTTGTGTAGCAATTTCTCCTGGTAAATCTCTAGGTACTACTTTTCCGTTTGGAAGAGTATCAAAAACAATTTCGTCTGTAGTTACAATTTTAACTGTACCATCATCGTTGATTGCATTTTTAGTATAAACGTTACCTCTATAGTAGTTAAAATCGTTAAACTCATCATCTACTATTGGTCTGTAAACATCGGCAACCCATTCTGCAACATTTCCTGCCATATCATATAAACCGTAATCATTAGGAGCGTAAGATTTAACTTGAGCAGTAATATCTGCACCATCGTCAGACCATCCTGCAATTCCACCATAATCACCTTTACCTTGTTTAAAGTTAGCTAATTGGTCTCCTTTTATTTTACGACTTCCAGAACGTGTGTACTGTCCATCCCATGGATATTTTTTACGACCTCTGTAGACGTTGTAGCTTCTTATTTCTGATAATCCTAAAGCAGCATATTCCCATTCAGTTTCAGTAGGTAGTCTGTATTTAGGAGATATAATACCTGTTTCTCTTGATGCAAAAACATTAATTTCGTCACCTGCAGCATTAGTTTGAGGTCTAAGTTTTCCTCCTTTTATAATGTCTTCATTACCACCAAACGTTTGTGTTGGAGCATTGATGTAAGTATCTGTACTAAAATTAGCATCTGCAGTAGCTTCTAATTGGCTTCCTTGCTTTAAGTAACCATCTTGTTGTAAGTAAAGCTCATTTACACGATCAGTTCTCCAGTTAGCAAACTCAACAGCTTGAATCCAACTTACTCCAACCACAGGGTATTCTCCGTAACCTGGATGACGTAAGTAGTTTTCTGTCATAACTTCGTTGTAACCTAAACGGTTTCTCCAAACTAACGTGTCAGGTAAAACACCATTGTAGATAGCTCTGAAATTTTCTTCTTCAGGTGGATATGTTCTTTTAATCCAATCTAAATATTCTAAATACATTTTATTAGTTACTTCAGTTTCGTCCATATAAAAAGACTGAACGTGTTGTTGATTAGGAGTATTATTCCAATCATGCATAACGTCGTCTTGGACTCTACCCATTGTAAAAGTTCCACCTTCTACAAAAACTAATCCTGGAGCAGTCTCTTGTTCTTTAAATTTGGTATTGTATTGAAAACCACCATCTTTAGAGTTAATCTGCCATCCAGTAGCTCTTGAGGTATTACTACCGCTACCAGATCTTTTACAACCAACCAAGGTCAAAGAAATCGCTAAAACGAATAACAACCTTGATACAATTACTTTTTTCATATTCATGCGTTTATGTAAGCTAATAATGTTTTTTTGGAGTCGCAATATAATAATTAAACCCAACAAAACAACATAAAATGTTATTTTTGAGTAAAATTTAAATGCATTTCATCCTATTTTTTTACGTTACATCGATATTAAATTTGCTTTTAATCGATGTTTTGGAACTGTATAACGCAGGTTATTAAAAATTATTATCGTAATTTTGACTTGTTTTTATGAAATTATTAAGATTTAAGTAATATCATTTAAAATAAGACGTTATTAATGCAATGAAAAAGATTTTATTAGTACTACTAGTACTCTACCTAACGCCAATATTTTCACAAGAAAAAAAGTTTAATTTAGCATGGGATAATACCCAAACTTATGCTACAGATAGTTATTCTTTAAATATACCTACGTTTTCACCTTCTAAAAACTTCTCTTTTGATTTGTCAGAAGGTTTGCAGTTTGTGGAGCAATGGATTGTAAATGGTTTTGTTGCCGAAAACTCTATTGAAGTAACCAACGTTAATTATCTTCCTATTGCTAGAGAAGATTTAAAGGATGTTAACCTATCGACAATACCAACAACATTACAATTTTCTTTAAAAAATGGAGCTGCTAGAACCACTAATTATGCTGTTTTTACTTTAAGTCCTATTGTAAAAGAAGGTAATAATTATAAGAAGGTAACTAGCTTTACTATTAAGTATAATAACTCTGCAACTAATAATAGTAGCAGATTAAATAATTCTCAAGTTATCACAAATTCTGTTTTGAATAGTGGTGAATGGTATAAGTTTGAAATACCTAAAACTGGTGTTTTTAAGCTTTCAAAGTCGTTTTTAAATCAAATGGGAATTAACGTTTCTAGTTTTGATCCAAGAAATTTAAAAATCTATGGAAATGGAGGTATGATGATGCCTTTTGCAAATAGTGCTAATTTTCCTTTTGATCCCACTGAAAATGCTATTAAAGTGGTAGGTGAGGAAGATGGTGTTTTTAATGATAACGATTATGTGTTGTTTTATGCTGTCGGACCTTCTGCAAATGTGTCGGATAGTAATATTAATACCAATATTAATCCGTACAGCAATAAAGCGGTTTACTATCTTAATATTAGTTCTGGACAAGGTAAAAGGATCCAAAATTTTAGCCAGGCAACAGGTACTCCGGATTTGGTGGTTAATACCTTTCAAGATTATAAGTTTCATGAAATAGATGAAACGAATATAATTTTTGTTGGAAGACGATGGTTTGGTGAGCGTTTTGGAGTAGAAAACTCGCAATCCTTTAATTTTGATTTTCCTAATTTAGTAACCTCTGTTCCTGTGAGTTTAAAAGTGGTTACAGTGTCTACTTCATCTAGTGCTAGTGGTTTTGCTTTGAGTGTAAATAGTAATGCTGTTGGTAATATATCTATGAATGCGACTAGTCCAATAGATGGTGTTTATGTAACAGGAGGCTCTTATCAAGGGACAACATCTGTGGCTAGCAATAGTGTAAACGTTGCTTTGGATTTTAATAATCAAGGAAACCCGAGTGCGACCTCTTATTTAGATTATGTTGCTGTAGAAGCCACAAGAGCTTTAACTTTTAGCGGAAAACAATTTGTATTTAAAAATAATCAAACAGCGTCAACTGCAGGTGTAGCCAATTATGTGGTTTCTAATGCAGCTCAGGTACAAGAGGTTTGGGATGTAACTAATTTATATGATGTTTCTTCAATAAGTAATTCTGCAGCAGCAGGTACAATTAGTTTTAATGCACCAATGGGTAGTTTAAAAAAGTTTGTGACTGTTAGTTCTCAGGATTATTTTGAACCAAATTTGGCAAGTAACAGTAGAGTAAATAATCAAAATTTAAAAGGAACTATATTTTTAAATAATCAAGGTAGCTTTCAGGATGTTGACTATTTAATGCTGACCACCAGTTCTCATTTGTCTCAAGCACAACGATTGGCGCAAATTAACAGAGATAAAAATAATCTTAATGTAAAGGTTGTAACATTAGACCAAATTTATAATGAGTTTTCAAACGGAAATCCAGATATAGCAGGTATCAGGAATTTTGTAAAATATGTTTATGATAATGCTAGTACGCCAAATAATCGCGTAAAGTATTTATGCATTTTTGGAGATTCCTCATTTGACTATAAAGGTAGAATATCCGATAACACGTATAATTTTCCAACTTGGAATGCTTACAGCAGTTTTAACTTGTCAAATTCATTTATATCGGATGACTTTTATGCTTATTTAGATGCAAATGAAGGTAATATTGATGCCTACAATAATTCCCATAAATTAGATGTAGCAGTTGGTAGAATAGTGGCAGATACACCGCAAAGAGCTAAAGAAATGGTAGATAAAATTGAAGTCTATTATTCAAAAGGAGCCTTAGGTAGTTGGCGTAATAATTTTGTAGTAATATCTGATGATGTTGATGAGGCTTGGGAAGCAACATTACAAGAAACAACAGACGAGATTGCAGATGAAGTTGCACAATTTAAACCTTTTATAAATGTAACTAAAATACACACGGACTCCTACCAACAAGAAGCATCTGCTGGAGGGGATAGATATCCAGAAGTAACAGAAGCTATTACTAATGCTATCGAAAAAGGAGCCATCATGGTTAATTATTTTGGGCATGGAGGAGAAGACGGTTTGGCTTTTGAACGTATTTTTCAAAAAGATGATGCTGAAGCTTTAAATAACGATTGTAAGCTAAATCTATTTGTAACAGTAACTTGTGAGTTTACAAGGTTTGATAACCCTTTAAGGGTAACTGCTGGAGAGTTAATTTATTGGAATAAATCCGCTGGAGCAATTGCGTTAGTAACCACTACAAGACAGATTTTTGTAACGGTAGGAAAAGACTTTAATAAGATTTTAAAAGAGTATTTATTTTCATATAGTACATTAGATACATATAGTGATTACGAATATCCATCTGTTGCAGAAGCACTAAGATTAGCTAAAAATGACCCCAATTTTTCTAACTCTCAAAAAAACTTAGCATTTTGTATTGGTGATCCAGCGCTAAAATTAGCATTTCCAGATCCAAACATTAGACTTACTAAAATTAACGATGTGCCAATTACTCAGGATACAGATGTATTACAAGCATTAAGTTATGCTAAATTAGCAGGAGAAGTAACAGATGTAAATGGTAATGTGTTAACTAATTATAATGGTATCTTAACAACGACCATTTTTGATAAAGAAATTGAAAGAGAAACATTAGCGAATGATAATACTTACAATAGCACATCGCTAATTAAGCTAAATTATAAAACATTGGGATCTATTGTTTTTAGAGGTCAAGCCACTATTACTAATGGACAATTTGAATTTGATTTTATAGTTCCTAAAGATATTGGTATCCCTGTCGGAACTGGTAAAGTTAGTTTTTATGCAACCCAAGATAATACGTTAAACGATAAGTCAGGTGCTAGTATCGAAACCGTTAAAATCGGTGGTATTAATCCTGATGCTGCAGAGGATAATATTGGACCAGTTATTACGTTGTTTATGAATGATGAGGCTTTTGTTTCTGGAGGAATTACCAACGAGTCGCCAACACTTATAGCTAAATTTCAGGATGAAAACGGAATAAATACCGCAAGTGGAATTGGTCACGATATTGTGGCTTTATTGGATGGTGACGAGGTTAATCCATACGTTTTAAATGACTATTACTTAACAGATGTTGACGATTATACAAGAGGGTCTTTAGGGTTTCCTTTTAGGGATTTAGAGCCAGGTTTACATACATTATCCCTTAAAGCTTGGGACGTATATAATAATTCAGCTACAGCTGAAATCCAATTTGTAGTGTACAATGAAAACGAAAGTTTAGTTATTAATAACGTACTAAACTATCCAAATCCATTTGTTAATTACACCGAGTTTTGGTTTAGTCATAACAGCTCAGAGGTTTTAGATATCTCTGTACAAATATTTACTATATCTGGTAAATTAGTAAAAACGCTAAATGGTCAAACATCATTAGTAGGTGGTAAAACAGTAAAATCTACTTCTAGAGACATTATTTGGGATGGTCGTGACGATTTTGGAGACAAAATAGGAAAAGGAACCTATGTTTATAAATTAAAAGTCCATTCAAAAAGCACCAATAAATCAGTAGAAAAAATAGAGAAACTTGTAATCCTCTAATAAAAAATTATATTTGTTAACTAAAATTGATTCATGAAAAATAAAATTTTAATAGCGATAGCTTTCTTTTTATCTCTTAAGGGTATTTCGCAAACGACTATTACTAACCCAAACGATACTAGAGTAATTACTACAGGAGTACCGTTTTTATTAATAGCTCCAGATGCTAGAGCAGCAGCAATGGGTGACATGGGTGTTGCAACTTCTCCAGACGCATTCTCTCAGCAATGGAATTCTGCAAAATATGTGTTTTCAGAAACAAAATCTGGTGTTGCTATAAGTTACACACCTTATTTAAGTAAGTTAGTAAACGATATCTTTTTAGGTAACGTAACTTATTTTAATAGACTAAATGATAATAGTGCATTTGCAGCTAGTTTTAAATATTTCTCTTTAGGTGATATCGAGTTTGTTCAGGACGAGTTTTCTGAAGCTTTGGTGCAAAGACCAAACGAGTTTACAGTAGATGTATCTTATGCCTTACGATTAAGCGATCAATTCGGGATGTCTGTAGCTATGCGTTACTTGCAATCTGATTTGAAACTTAATATTGGAGATAATGATACTAAAGCAGCAAGTACTTTTGGTGTGGATATTTCAGGATATTATCAAAGTGAAGAGCAAGCCTATAACGATTTTAATGGTCGTTGGAGAGGTGGATTTGCCATCCAGAATTTAGGTCCAAAATTTAAGTATGATGAAGCTGGTCAAGATAATTTCCAACCAACTAATTTAAGATTAGGAGCAGGTTTTGATTTTATATTAGATCAATACAATACTGTTGGTGTAACTGCAGAGTTTTCTAAGTTATTAGTGCCAACACCTCCTCTTTTAGGTTTTGATGATACTAATGAAGATGGTGTTCAGAATGCGGATGAGCCTACTTATATAGTATCAGGTGAAGATCCAGATGTGCCATTTTTATCTGGTGTATTTCAATCTTTTGGAGATGCTCCAGGAGGTTTTAAAGAAGAATTACAAGAATTTACCTATGCCTTAGGTGCAGAGTATACTTATCAAGATTCATTTGCATTTAGAGCAGGATATTTTAATGAGCACGAAACAAAAGGTGCACGTAAGTTTTTTGCATTAGGAGCAGGATTTAAATATAATGTTATAAATGTAGATTTATCATATTTATTCTCAGCCTCTCAAGTGCAAAGTCCACTGGAAAGTACACTACGTTTTTCTTTAACCTTTAATTTAGGAGCAGGAACGTATGATGAGTATTAATCAGTAATAAATAAAACAACTTAAAAACTATTGTGAAAACAATAGTTTTTTTGTCTAAAATAGTTGCGTATATTTAAATTATGAAGGAAGTAAAAATTGAAACAACATTACAGGTATTTGATAATATTAGTGACCTCTCAGAAGATGTACAGTCATTAATGAGTAAAGCTTCAGAAGCTAGAAACAATGCCTATGCACCTTACTCAAAGTTTAGTGTAGGAGCAGCCTTATTACTAGATAACGGAGAAATTGTTACCGGAAGTAATCAAGAAAACGCCTCTTATCCATCAGGATTATGTGCAGAGCGTACAGCGATTTATTATGCTGGTGCAAAATACCCAAAAGCAAAATTTGTAAAAATGGCTATAATAGCTGGATCTCAAGTGCATCCAACGCTAACACCAATTCCACCATGTGGAGCTTGTAGACAGGCAATTGCAGAATACGAGGTGAAACAAGACATTCCAATCGAGCTGTTTTTTATGGGAGAAACAGGTAAAGTAGTACGCTCAAATTCATTAGCAAACCTGCTTCCGCTTATTTTTGATAAATCAGCACTGTAACTATATCGTTTTCGTAACAAAAATAACTATTTTCAGTTTTTTCATTAATAACTAAAGTGTTACTTTTGTTATTCGTTAAAAAAATACAAACGTCACCAATGCAAAAAGTAACAAAAGAAACGTATATAAAATGGTATGAAGACATGCTGTTTTGGAGAAAGTTTGAAGACAAGCTTGCAGCAGTCTACATTCAACAAAAAGTTAGAGGTTTTCTACACTTGTATAATGGGCAAGAAGCTGTGTTAGCAGGAGCTTTACATGCAATGGATTTAACCAAAGATAAAATGATAACTGCTTACCGTAACCACGTACAGCCAATTGGTATGGGTGTGGATCCTAAGCGTGTTATGGCAGAATTATTTGGTAAAGCAACTGGAACCTCTCAAGGTTTAGGTGGTTCTATGCATATATTTTCTAAAGAACACCGTTTTTATGGAGGTCATGGTATTGTTGGAGGACAAATTCCTTTAGGAGCAGGTATTGCTTTTGGAGACAAATATCATGGTGTTGATGGTGTAACCATATGTTGTTTTGGTGATGGTGCAGCTAGACAAGGGTCTTTGCATGAGTCTTTTAACTTAGCAATGTTATGGAAGTTGCCAGTAGTTTTTGTATGTGAAAACAACGGTTACGCAATGGGTACATCTGTAGAGCGTACAGCTAACCATACAGATATCTGGAAATTAGGTTTAGGTTATGAAATGCCTTGTGGACCTGTTGACGGAATGAATCCAATTAAAGTGGCAGAAGCATTTGACGAAGCTATACAACGTGCACGTCGTGGTGATGGACCAACATTTTTAGAGGTTAAAACGTATCGTTATAGAGGTCACTCTATGTCTGATGCACAACACTACAGAACAAAAGACGAAGTAGAAGAATACAAAAAATTAGATCCTATAACTCAGGTTAAACAAATCATACTTGATAACGATTATGCTACAGAAGCAGATATCAAAGTAATTGATAAGCGTGTTAAACAACAGGTTGCTGAGTGTGAGAAATTTGCAGAAGAGTCTCCATATCCAGAAAAAAATGTGATGTACGACGCTGTTTATGATCAAGAAGATTATCCATTTATAGACCATAAAATAAAATAAGCTATGGCAGAAATTATAAACATGCCACGTTTAAGTGACACCATGGAAGAAGGGACTGTCGCTGCTTGGTTAAAAAAGGTAGGAGATAAAATAGAAGAAGGAGATATTTTAGCAGAAATCGAAACCGATAAGGCAACGATGGAGTTTGAGTCTTTTCATGAAGGTGTTTTATTACACATTGGTGTACAGGAAGGCGAAACAACTAAAGTTGATCAACTTTTAGCTATTATTGGTGAAGAAGGTGAAGATATCTCTGAGTTGCTAAACGGTAGTAATGAAACGTCTTCTCCAGAAACGACTGAAGACAAATCTGAAGAGAGTACAGAAGATACAGTAACTGAAGAAGATCAATCTAGCTCAGGTACACAAGATATTCCAGAAGGTGTAACAGTAGTTACAATGCCAAGGTTAAGTGATACCATGGAAGAAGGTACTGTAGCAACATGGTTAAAAAAAGTAGGTGATGTAGTAGAAGAAGGAGATATCCTTGCAGAAATTGAAACCGATAAAGCTACTATGGAGTTTGAATCGTTCCAGTCTGGTACATTATTATATATCGGATTAGAGGAAGGTGACTCGGCTAAAGTAGATGCATTATTAGCAATTATTGGACCTGAAGGGACTGATGTTTCTGGTATAGCTAAAAACTTTAAAGTATCAGGTAGTGATACTAAAACAGGCGATAAGCCAAAAGAAGCACCTAAAAAGGATGCACCTAAGCAAGAGGCTAAACAAGATAATAAACCAGAAGCAACTGCTCAAGCAGAAACATCTAACACGTCTACAGGTCGTATATTTGTATCGCCTTTAGCTAAAAAAATGGCTGAAGAAAAAGGGATTACTTTATCTCTTGTAAAAGGATCTGGAGAAAATGGACGTATTGTTAAACGCGATATCGAAAACTTTACACCAGCTGCAGCAGCACAATCATCTGCACCAGTTGCTAAATTTGTAGCATCAGGACAGGAAGATTTTGATGAGAAACCAAACTCTCAAATGCGTAAAGCAATTGCTAAAAACTTAGCTAAATCTAAGTTTTCTGCGCCACATTACTATTTAAATGTAGAGTTTGATATGGACAATGCTATGGCGTTTAGAACTCAGTATAATTCAATTCCAGACGTTAAAATTTCTTTTAATGATATGATTGTTAAAGCATGTGCTTTAGCATTACGTCAGCATCCACAAGTCAACTCACAATGGTTTGACGATAAAATGAGATTAAATAATCACGTTCATATTGGAGTAGCAGTAGCTGTTGAAGATGGATTGTTAGTACCAGTTGTTAAGTTTGCAAATGAGCAGTCTTTACCACAAATTGGAGCAGCAGTTAAAGACTATGCAGGTCGTGCTAGAAATAAAAAACTATCATTAGATGAGATGGAAGGTAGTACTTTTACTATTTCTAATTTAGGGATGTTTGGTATAGAGAGTTTTACGTCTATCATCAATCAACCTAACTCAGCAATACTTTCAGTAGGAGCAATAGTTCAAAAACCAGTAGTAAAAAATGGTCAAGTGGTACCAGGAAATACTATGAAGTTAACGTTGGCTTGTGATCACAGAACTGTAGATGGAGCAACAGGAGCACAATTCTTACAAACATTAAAAGGGTATATTGAAAATCCAGTGACGATGTTAGTATAAGGTTTTGCAATAGCTAAAATTTAAATTATATAAAATCCCATTTCAATATATTTGATTTGGGATTTTTTTATCTTTAAAGTCAAATCAAACTAAATATGAAAAAAATATTATTAGTATGCGCATTAGCAGTAATGGTTAATGCTTGTAAAACAAAAGTTGATACGACCTCTTTAGATCCAAAAGATTATACTGTTACTACCCAAGAAATTGAAGATATTGTAACTTTTTTGGCATCTGACGATCTTAAAGGAAGAAATACAGGAACAGAAGGTATTGGTGAAGCAGCAAACTATGTTGAGTCTAAGTTTAATGCTTATGGTATTAAGCCATTTTTTGACACCTATCGTGACAATTTTAAAGTAGGTGATTTGGACGCTTACAATGTGGTTGGCTATTTAGAAGGTAATGATGCTACTTTAAAAAATGAATTTATTGTAATTGGTGCACATTATGACCATATAGGTCAAAGTAAAACGGTTGCAAATGATAGTATAGCTAATGGAGCTAATGATAATGCAGCTGGAACTAGTGGTGTTTTAGCCTTAGCAAAATATTTTGGTGCTAAAAAGACTAATAAAAGAAGCTTACTTTTTGTAACTTTTTCTGCGGAAGAAAAAGGCTTATTAGGTTCTGCGCATTTAGCAAAACGATTAAAACAAGATAATTTTAATATGTACACAATGATTAATCTTGAAATGATTGGTGTGCCTTTTAAAGACAGAGATTACATTGCATTTGTTACAGGTTTTGATAAGTCTAATATAGCACAAAAAATTAATGAATATTCTGGTACTAAAGTAGTAGGTTATTCAGAGGTTGCTGCCAAGTATAATCTATTTAGACAGTCAGATAATTATGCTTTTTACAAAGAGTTCAACTTACCATGTCATACGATCTCTTCATGCGATTTATCTAATTACGACTATTATCACCACGTAGATGATGAAGCAGATAAGTTAGATTACAATCATATGGTACAATTAATTAATAGTATTATTCCAGGTATTGAAAAAATGAGTAATACACCAACAAAAGAAATTACATTAAATGAAAATTAAAAATATAATTATAACAGGAACTAGTCGTGGTATTGGGTTTGAATTAGTGCACATTTTTGCTAATCAAGGCCATAACGTTTTAGCATTGTCAAGAAATGCACAACCTGTAAATAACCTTCATTTTGATAATATAACCTCCTTTTC
The DNA here is from genome assembly GCF_038900355.1 of Olleya sp. AS48. Lineage (NCBI taxonomy): Bacteria > Pseudomonadati > Bacteroidota > Flavobacteriia > Flavobacteriales > Flavobacteriaceae > Olleya > Olleya sp. AS48. The sequence goes on from NZ_JBBMRD010000010.1 coordinate 13,213, forward strand.
GTTTGATTTAGGTAATACTGAAGATTATAAAAAAGTGAATGCTTTTATTAATGATAATTGGAAACAAGTAGATATTTTAATCAATAATGCAGGAGCTGTTTTAAATAAACCTTTTGCAGAAACAAGTATGCACGAATTTGAAAACATTTATAAAACAAACGTGTTTGGTGTTGCCGAAATGACAAGGACTGTTTTACCTTATATGAATAAAGATAGTCATGTTATTACAGTTAGCTCAATGGGAGGCGTACAGGGTAGTATGAAGTTTGCAGGACTGTCTGCATATAGCTCAAGTAAAGGTGCTGTTATTACGCTTACTGAGCTTTTAGCAGAGGAGTATAAAGAAAATGGACCTTCATTTAACGTGTTAGCGTTAGGGGCTGTGCAGACTGAAATGTTAGAAGAAGCATTTCCAGGTTATCAAGCACCAACTACAGCTAAGCAAATGGCAGATTATATGGCTAATTTTGCATTGACTGGACATAAATTATACAACGGTAAACTGTTACAGGTTTCTAACTCCACACCATAAAAAACTACACCAAATAAAAATGGCTGACTTAATTAAAAGTCAGCCATTTTTTTTAATATAATACTTGTATTACACACGTTCTAATGCAGCGTAGGCTTCAGCACTTGAAAACTTATCTTCAGAAAAGACATTGTATTCTAAAACCTTAATGACTTGCATTAATTGATTAAAATCTTTCTTTTTATAGACGTCTTTTAAGCTGTCATGAACTTTAAAAAACATTTCTGATTTTTGGTTCTCAGCATTGGTTCCGTAAAAAAATAAGATTTCGTTTTTTTTAGGTTTAAAAAAATTATAATCATCCACAATACTAGCGGTTTCATTATAATATATTTTTATATAGACTTTTTCAGTGTCAATAACTTGGTCTAGATTTAAATCTTTTGGTTGTAATCTATATCTAGTGACTTGCAGATAGTCGGTAGAATTTGCTGTTTCAACGTTATTTTGTTGAGCTTGTAATGTACTTAGTGAAAGCACAAACAAGAGAATAAGGGAAAATCTCATAGTTGCTATTAATCAGTTAGGTGTAAAGGGAATGCTATTAATATAATACTAAGAAAAGATATTTTTAATTATAAAACAAATTTTTCTATTGTTTAATCGTATATTTTTAACATTTAATCTAAATTATTAATAGTCTTTAGTTGGTTTATGTTGGATATCGATGTTTTTATCCTTTTATTGAATCCTTATTATCAGGGATTAATTATTAAGCCCATCGCTATAAAAACTAATTATTAAGTGATTATAATTTTAATGTAGTTTCAATATTGGTCTTATATATTTTAGTATAACGTTCTCCAAATGTATCAATTACAATAGCAGCAGCTAGATGGATCATTAAAGCTGTAAATATGCCAAAATAGATGGGTTTAAGGTTAATCTTAGATAACACAATAGCTAAGGTTATAAACGTTATGGCATAAATTAATTTAAGGATAAAAAAGGCTTTCAGGTTTTTATCCACAACTATTTTGTCAGTCTTTAAATAGTTGTCTTTATTACTTTCAAATTGTTCTATTTTTTTATTTACGTTATTTTGATTGTTTACTAAAAAGTAACCAGTTATAAATAATCCAGCTTCTATTAATCCAATGATTAACATGGTAATCGCAAAGACTTTAAATTGTGGTTTGTTAACGTAAAAAATTATACCAGTAGTAATAGATAATAAGCCTATAATTCCTGCGCTTAAGCCAAGTAAACGCTCACTTTGTAAATACTGTTGTACAAATTCCATAAGGTGATTTTTAAGATTTCAATTTACTTATTTTTTAAATGCTTTTCTTTTTAAATTAATTTACTTTTGTGAAAAATTTTAATATGCATCAAACAACAAATACAATATTAATGATTCGTCCTGTAAATTTTAGGATGAATGAACAAACAGCAGTAAATAACTATTTTCAAGAGGATTTAGATCTTAAAAATGTCGAAATAAATAAAAAAGCTCAAGACGAGTTTGATGCTTATGTAGACAAACTTAGAGCTGTAGGTGTAAATGTAATTGTGATAGATGATAAGGCATCTTTGGATACTCCAGACTCTATTTTTCCAAACAATTGGGTGAGTTTTCATGAAAATGGTGACATCGCTATGTATCCTATGTTTGCTGAAAACAGAAGAAGAGAAAGACGCGAAGATGTGTTTTTAAGATTAGAACAAGAAGGTTTTAAAATTAATAATATTATAGATTACACATCTGCAGAGGACGAAGGGCTATTTTTAGAAGGTACCGGAAGTTTATTGTTAGATCGTGTAAACGAGATTGCTTATTGTGCATTATCACCAAGAGCTGATGAGGATTTATTTATCGAATTTTGCGAAGATTTTGAATACACACCAGTCGTTTTTACTGCAAATCAAACGGTTGATGGTAAGCGCTTACCAATTTATCATACTAACGTAATGATGTGTTTAGCAGAGACTTTTGCTGTCATATGTTTAGACACTATTGATGATAAAAAAGAACGCAAAAATGTGGTGAGTAACTTAGAGAAAAACAACAAAAAAGTTATTAAAATTACTGAAGCACAAATGCACCAATTTGCTGGTAACATGTTGCAAGTTAAAGGTAAGGATGATAAACTTTATTTAGTCATGAGTCAAGCTGCTCATGACAGTTTAACGCCAACTCAAATACAATTAATTGAAGCACACTGTCCAATATTATCAAGTAGTTTAGAAACTATTGAGACTTGTGGAGGTGGTAGCGCTCGCTGTATGATGGCTGAGGTGTTTCTACCAAAGGTGTAGTTTCAGTATCACTTAAATTGTCAATTCTACTTTTAGGGAGTTCTATATAAAAAGTGCTCCCTATATTTAGTTCGCTTTCCACCCAAATTTTTCCATTGTTTAAGTCTACTAACTCTCGGCATATAGTTAGTCCTAATCCAGTACCTTTTTCTTTATTGGTACCTCTAGTGGTAAAAGTATTGTTGCCAAAAAGTTTGCTTTGGTTTTCTTTAGTAATACCAACACCTGTATCTTCAATGCTAATAATAGACTTACCATTACTAATCTGATTGGTAATAGTTATAAGGTCGCCTCTGTTGCAAAACTTAACAGCATTAGCTAATAGGTTTTGTATTACAATTTCTATCATGCTTCGATCTGCATAAACAAAATCGCGTAACGTTTTATCAATTAGTTTGACACCTTTAGCATCAAATTTTTGATCCATAAGTTTTACCTTCTCTGCAAATACTTCTTGAATATCAAATAAGGTTGGTTTTGGCTCTAAAGACTGCATTTGAGACTTAGACCAGTTTAATAAATTAAATAGTAGTAGTGATGCGTTATTAGCATTTTCGCTTAGTTCTGGTAATAAACTATGAAATTCGTCTTGCGTAAGCTGTCCTTCTTTTAATAAATCAATAAACCCTTTAGTAGAGGTTAACGAGTCTTTTAAATCATGAGAGACTATGGAAAACAATTTGTCTTTAACCTTATTAATGTTTTCTAGATGCTTACTTTGCTCTAAAATAGCTTCGTTTTGCAACTCTATTTTTTTATTCTTAGCCTCTAGCTCTCTGGTATATTTTAATCTATTATTTCGTTTTAAATAAAACAGTACAAAAAAGGTTAAGACCACAGCAAAAGCAGCTAGTAGTGCGTAAAAGATTAGTTTAAATTTGTCATATTTTTTCTTGCTAACAACCGTATCATTGGTGGTAACAGGTAAAATAATATTATCCACTTCAGCAGTAGTGTCATCTATGGTGTCAATTTTTATAATTGCCGATTTTTTATTGTTTTCAGCATCTATTTTTTCCTTTAAATTATAATACTGGCTTTGCCACACATAAGCATTATCAAAGTCGCCTTTAATACTGTCTAACGTGTTCATTAATCTGTAATTTTTAAGTAATTGCTCATCATTGTTTAATAAGCGACTTAAATTGGAAGCCTCCAATAATTGTTCCTGTGCAGTATTTAAACGGTTTTGTTTTAGGTATAATTCGCCTAAACTATTTAAAGCAATCAACACACCTTCTTGGTTTTCAAAACGTCTGTTCAGGTTAATGGATTCTAATAAATATCTTGCAGACGTTTTATAATCCTTATCCATTAAATATGCATTACCTAAATAAGGTAAAATGTTTGCTCTAGTGGTTTCGTCATTATTGCCAGCATAACCCAAAGCGCTTTCGTAATAACTAATGGCTTGGTTATAATTTTTATTAGAAGTATAAATATCTCCTAGTTTTTTATTGGTAGCAATAAGTCCTTTAATATTATTAATTTTATTATCGACCTCTATCTTTTTTATGTTGTAGGTAATTGCTTTGTCTAAAACATTGGCGTTTTGGTAGGCATTAGCAAGACTTTCATAATTGGTAGATAAATCATTAAAAAGCGATCGTTTTTCTAACTCTTGTATCGCAGACAACGCATAGTTTAAACCAACTTTGTAATTACCATTTTCAATTTCTATAAAGCCAAGATCACTATTTATTTTAGCAACAGTAATGGTGTCTTTAATAGTGGTAAATAACGTTTTAGCGTTTTTAAATTCGCCAACAGCCATTTGGTATTGTCCTTCTTGATGGTGGATTTTAGCTTTGTAGTATGTAATTTCAGCCAGTCCTTTTTTATAGTCTAAGTCTTTAGCTAGTTTTTCACTTTGCTTAATAAACTTTAATGCTTTGCTGTAATCTTCGGTTTTAAAAAGTAATTTAATAATGCTAACCGACGTATCAACTTTAGAGATATCAGGATCCTGATAAGCTAATTGAATAGTCAAGCTTTCCAGCTCTTCTTCTTGCGAAAAGCCAAAAGCTAAATTTAGTAGGCATAAAAGGACAATCAGTCGCTTCATTTAAATATACAGCATTACAACAAATGTAAGATAAATTGCACATAAAAGCAATCTAACCGTAATTAGGGTAATGACTTAATAGTTAGTTTGATTACAGAAGAAACTGGAGGGATTTTTCTTCGAGGGTTAAAAATGATTATTAAAATGCTGATATCATAATTTTTAAGTGGTAATGCCAAAAAATTAGACTAACGGTATTTTTATTATTTTTAGACTTACTTAGCATATATAATAACAATTATGTTAAAGTTGTATTTTACTTTTTTTAATCCAATACGCCAAGCTAATAAGGATAACAAAAAGCCTTAGTTTATGCTCAATAAATGCTATATTTGCCCTTTCAAAAAATATAATCAATGAGCCTTCATAACATCTTAGAGCAACACGTTAAACAAGCCTTTAAATCCGTTTATAGCGCAGATTTAGAAACTGTAGAATTCCAAGCAACACGTAAAGAATTTGCAGGAGATATTACAGTAGTTGTGTTTCCAATGTTAAGGGTTGTAAAAGGTAATCCTGTGCAAATAGGTGAGGCTATTGGTAATTATTTGGTGGACAATGTCGCAGAAGTAGAGGGATTTAACGTTGTAAAAGGTTTTTTAAATCTAGAGATTCAGGCATCGTATTTTGTAAATTATTTTAATACTATTAAGGATCAAGACAGGTTTGGTTTTGTTAACGCTTCCGCGGAAAATAAAGCCGTAATGGTAGAGTATTCTTCGCCAAATACAAACAAACCATTACACCTTGGTCACATCCGAAACAACTTATTAGGATATAGCGTAGCCGAAATATTAAAGGCGTCTGGTAAAAAAGTATACAAAACACAAATTATAAACGACAGAGGAATACATATTTGTAAAAGTATGTTAGCTTGGCAACGTTTTGGTCATGGAGAAACACCAGAATCTACTGGTTTAAAAGGCGATAAGTTAGTAGGTAACTATTACGTTAAGTTTGACCAAGAATATAAAAAAGAAATTGCAGCGTTAATAGCAGAAGGTAAAACCGAAGACGACGCCAAAAAAGAAGCACCAATTTTAGTAGCAGCACAACAAATGTTACAACAATGGGAAGCAGGAGATAAGGATGTTGTTGCTTTATGGCAAACCATGAATGGTTGGGTATATAAAGGTTTTGAACAAACGTATACTAACTTAGGTGTAGATTTTGATAATTTATATTATGAAAGTCAAACCTACCTTTTAGGAAAAGAGTTTGTTGCCGAAGGTTTAAAATCTGGGGTATTCTTTAAAAAAGAAGATGGTTCGGTTTGGTGCGATTTAACAGCAGATGGTTTAGACGAAAAAATTGTATTACGTTCTGACGGAACAGCAGTTTACATGACCCAAGATATTGGGACAGCTATCCAACGTGTTAAGGATTATCCAGATGTTGGTGGTATGGTGTATACTGTTGGTAATGAGCAAGAATACCACTTTCAAGTCCTATTTTTAATTATTAAAAAACTAGGCTTTGATTGGGCTAAAAACCTGTTTCATTTAAGTTACGGAATGGTAGATTTACCTTCTGGAAAAATGAAAAGTAGAGAAGGTACAGTTGTAGATGCTGACGATTTAATTGTCGAAATGGCTGACACAGCACAAACCATCTCTGAAGATTTAGGTAAGCTAGACGGTTATACAGATCAAGAAAAAGCAGACCTTTATAAAACCATTGGTTTAGGTGCGTTAAAATATTACATTTTAAAAGTAGATCCTAAAAAACGTATTTTATTTGACCCAAAAGAGTCTATCGATTTTCAGGGTAATACAGGACCTTTTATACAATATACGTATGCAAGAATCCAATCTATACTGCGTAAGGCTAATATCACTGAGGCTATCACGCTAAGTGCAGACCAAGTGACTTTGGACGACAAGGAGCGCGAGTTAATCAAGCAATTACAATTGTTTCCAGAGGTAATACAGCAAGCAGCAACAAACCACAGTCCTGCGTTAATTGCTAATTATACTTACGACTTGGTAAAAGCCTTTAATAGTTTTTATCAAAACGTATCTATACTTGGTGCAGATACACAAAACGAAATTGTGTTTAGAGTACAGTTATCCAAAACCGTAGCAAATACTATAAAAAATGCATTTAGCTTATTAGGTGTTGCAGTGCCAGAGCGCATGTAAGCGTAATACTTTACTATATAAAAAAAACGCTTTCAAGTATTTGAAAGCGTTTTTTTTATGATTTTTTTTGCTTATTTTAAAGTAATACGCTGTAGACTTTAATCGTTATTATACGTGTAAGTATATAATGTGATATCTCCTTCTTCGCTTTCTTGAACCGTTCTTGGGTAATCAAAACTAGTGTAAGTCATAGTATACGTATAGTTTTCACTATCTAAAGTTTGATTATCTACTACCTGTTCGCTAGTGCGATTATTTAATGTGAAATTAGTAGCATAACCATTTTCAGATTCAATGGTTACCAATACATCTCTTACATCTATATTTTTAAACACGCCATTTTTAGAGTCATAATTGAAAGTAGTCGTGTAATATGTTCCATCTGTAGAGTTTACTACATTACCATTGCTAACTGTAGTGGTAGAAGGTGTTGCGCCAGCAGAAGTTGTTGAGGTTTGTGTAATTACAGAGTTGTCTGAATTGTAAGTTTGGCTATACTCATATATACCTACGCCAATAATATTGGTTGAAATTGTTTCAACACGTCCTTGAGCATCGTACGTGTAGGATTCTAGGATTTCAGGATCAGTATCCTCGTAGTAATTAATAGCGCTTAATATATTATCTGTATAAACATAATCTGTATAGTAACCATCAGATGATTCTTCTTTTATAAGTTTCATTCCATCATAACAGTATGTAATCGTTTCGGTTTCTCCATCAGAATAAACAATATCTAATTGAGTCGGTAATATTGTCTCGTTAGCAGGTGTGGCGTCAAGAGGAGTTGTTTCGTCATCAGAACTACTTTCACAAGACATTAATGAGACTGCTAAAAGTGCAAAGGTGTAAATTACTTTTTTCATTTATTAGGTTTATTATGTATTAAGTTGTTTTTTGGAAAGGTAACCTATTTATCATGATTTATATGTTTGAAGTTTTTTTAATGAATAGAGTAGTTAATATAATATGAAATTAGATTTTAGATTTTATTCGACTTAAGGTTTCTTGTGATATGTTAATATAAGATGCCACTATTTTATTTGGTAGTCGCTTGACAATATTTGGATTTATTTTAAACAATTGTTTATACCTTTCTGATGCATCTAAAGCTGTAAACGATAACAAGCGTCGTGAATTATTTACGTAAGCTTTTTCTAAATAGATTCTGTAAAAATCTTTCCATATAGGTATGATAGTCATTAAGTGTCTAAAATCATCATGTGTGATATATAGTAACTCACTGTTTTCTATAACCTGAATGGTTTCCTGAGCAGGTTCATTGGTTATAAAACTGACAAGCTCTGTGGCAAATTGATTTTCAAAAGCAATGTAACGTGTAATTTCTTTACCTTCCTCGTCTATGTAATACAGGCGTAAACAACCTTTTTTCACAAAATAACTAACCTGACTATTTTTTCCATTAGATAGTAAAATAGCATTTTTACTTTTTTTAATCATTTTAAAATAAGATAGTATCACTTCTAGGTCTTTATCTTCAATGTCAATATTCTTCTTTATAAAATTGGTGAGTTCAATGTAGTTTGTCATTTATTTGTAGTCTCTTATAAATTTACGATAATCAATAATATCCTGTATAGATAGGACTATTAAATCATGTTGTTTTGCAAATGATATAATTGTATTTGTATTAGCCATCGTTCCATCTTCATTCATTAATTCGCACAATACAGCCTCTGGTTTTAAGCCTCCCAACTTCATTAAATCAATACTACCTTCTGTGTGTCCTGGTCTTTCTAGGACACCGTTTTTATTGGCTCTTAAAGGAAAAATATGACCAGGTTTTGCAAGGTCTTTACTTGTGGCATTACTGTTACAAGCCACTTGTATAGTTTTTAGTCTATCACTAGCTGATACACCAGTGGTTACCCCTTTTTTTGCTTCGATAGAAATGGTAAAAGGGGTTTGATAACTACTGGTGTTTTCTTTTACCATATAAGGAAGTTTTAATATATCGGCCTTTTGATTAGTTAAACATAAGCAAACTATACCACTACAATGTCTTATCATAAGTGCCATATCCTTTAAGGTCATGTGTTGTGCAGAGTATATTAAATCGCCTTCATTTTCTCGATTTTCATCATCTGTTAAAATAATTCCTTTTCCTTCTCGAAGTTGTTGCAATGCGTTTTCAACACGATCTTGACTTGTATAGCCAGATAATTCTTTTGAATTTAGTTCTGTAAGTATCATAATTTTTTTATAATTATTAAGATGCAAAACTAAAGTTGTAGTAAACCATATTATTTGATGTATGTCAAATAATTAATTTATTTTAAATAGTTAGTCGTTTAAAATCCAAGCTACCAAATCTTCCACATCTATGATAGACCAACTGTGTGGATGTCTGTCTCCATTGGATCGGTAACCTTTATTTTTGGTTGGTATGTATTGCACGTTTTTAAACTGTTGTGCTTGTAATTGTTCGGCTAATTTTTTAATGTAATACGCATTCATTTGGTCATAATCTGCCTTTCGGTTGGTTTTCCACCATAGTGTATCAGGCTCTGTGTACAGTCGTATTTTTGTATCCTTTAAATGTTGTAGGTTTTTTGTGTAGTTACTACTGTACGTGTACACACTATTGTTTTGGTAGTTGTCCAGATTGGTTTCTGGTGGTCCAAAAGCTTCAGTTAATGTGTTTTGTATCCATGTGCTTTCTTCTACGGACACCTCAGAAAATTGTCGAGCTAGATTTTTTTGAGACGCTTTGTACAAGGCTTCTAGGTCAATAGGTGAGTCCACAATAAAGACGCCTTTTGGAGTAATGTTATACTGTTTTGAAGCTGTTATAAAATCGCTTAGCAGTAGACTTATAACGCCTCCACTGGAAAAACCACCAATATAAATGGCATCTGTTGGTAATTGGTTATCAGTAATAGCGTTTTGTAATAAAGTAGCTAGTTGTTGTTTGTCTTGTGTGTCTAACCATAGTTTTTGATTGTAGTTAGATAGTAGGACAGCAATATTGTTTTTTTTAGCGAGTTCCAGAATTTTAAATTCTTTTTTAATGTCGTCTGCTTGTTCCGGAAAACCGCCAAAAAGGATTAATACTGCTTTTGCTTTTTTGGTAGGTTTATATAATTGGTAATGGGTTGTTATAGTGTCTTGGTAGTCGGAAGGTGTTTCGGTTGGTGACTGTGGTTGGTTGATGTTGTTCTTGCAAGCGGTTATTGCTAACAATAGAAAAAGTATTATGATAGTTTGTTTCATCTTAAAATGGTGTTGCTTATCAATTGTGCATCTAAAAGGGTCTTTTAAAAACCTTTAATGTTAAGAAAGATAAGCTATTAAAAGCTGTAACGCAAACTAGCGTTTGGTGTTAATCCTAGGGATTTATTATCGATTTGGATGGTTTTATTGTTGTCTTCTGGATCGACTTCAAAATAACGATTTATGGTATTGTGGTGGTTGGTTGCATTTATTACACCAGCTCTAAAACTAAGTTTTGAGTCCTTAGTAAAATTAAAGTCATAATTAATAGATGCGTCCAATCTAAAAAACGGATCCACATTTTGACTGTTTGGTTGGTCGTAATTAACGTAATAATTATTATTGATTTGGACGGTTGGACTACTGGCAAGTGGATTGGTATACGGCTGACCAGAATGCCAAACACTACCTACTGAAAGTTGTAAATTTTGTAATACAGTATAATTAAAACCTAATGAAATCGAGTGTCTAATATCCACATTATTTGGGAATACAGATGGTGTAAAACTGTCAAATTGATAGTCGTTAATACTGTACGTATAACTTAACCATGTGCTAAAACGGTCTGCTGTTTTATTAGCTAAAAACTCGACACCTTTAGAATGGTAATTTCCAATCGCGTTTAAATATTGAAAGTTATTATAAAATCCTTGATTTCTGGCAGTAATACCATGGACTACTTTATAAAAGCTAGTCAAATCTAGATTAAAATTATGTTGTTTAAAGTCTAAACCAAAAGAGGCTTGTTTACTTTTTGAAATTGGTATGCTTTGGTTGTCTGCCAGTATCCAACGTCTGTTTTCTACACCTAAAAAATCATCCTGAAAATCTACAATTTGCGTGGCAGTTTGATTTTTAAATTCGCCTTTCAGTTTTATAGCAAATTGGTTGGATAGTTTTTGTCGCACATTTAATCTAGGTTCAATAAGTAATTGGTCAAATTTCTGGAAGTAATTGGCACGTGCACCTAATTTTACGTACGTGTTGTTTTTATGGTATTGTACCTCTGTAAAAAAAGCATGGTTTAGCAAGACGTCTTTTTTTGTTTTAGAGTAGGATGGAACAGTGACTGTGGTTTGGTTTAAAACACCAATCTCGTTAAACTGATAGCCATTAATAAAAGAAAGATTACCGCTAGGTTTGTATTCTGTTTTTAATTGTAAGCTAGTTTCTGAAACCTCATTAGCTTGTGTTAAACGCTGATTGGTTTGCACACGCAAATCCGAAGCGTCTACGTTGTATTGCGAGTAGCTTCCTGACAGTGTTGTGCTAAAAGCATCGTTCCATTGTGCATTCCAGTTTCCGCCATAACCTAAGTTATCTTGAGTTAAATTGCTGGTTTTTGTAGAGGTCGTAGTGTTGCTATCTGTACTGCTTTCGGTATAATCTAAATTATTATTTATACCAATAATATTGGCTCTAAATTGGTGTTTATCGTTTAAATCAAAAAGGACTTTTGCGGTATAATCATAAAACACAAAATCGGATTGTGTTGTGCTATTGTCTAGATTTGGATTGATGTTAATGTCGCTATCCTGAAAACTTCTTTCAAAATAATTGTCATATGTTGGTGTGCTAAATGCATCTGTAATAGAGCGTCGTCCAGAAATGTGTAGCGCTAATTTTTTGGATATCGGAATTTCTAAAAAGGCATCTGCACTAATTAAATTAACACCAGCTCCTCCAGAAAAAGTGTTTGTAATTTTATCCTTAGTAAACATATTAATGGTACTAGATACACCATCGCTATATTGACTACTTGTTCCGTTTTTAGTAACAATAACTTTGTTGGTTAAATTTGGATTATAAGCAGATATTAACCCAAAAAAATGTCCAGAATGGTACATTTTAATGCCATCCCAAAGTATTAGGTTTTGGTCATTGGTTCCGCCTCTAACATTTATATTAGCAACACTCTCGTTAACGCTTTCTACGCCAGGAAGTACTTGAATGGATTGTAAAATATCAGGTGCTATTAAACCTGGTAAAATTCCAAATTGTTCTGTGTTTAACACGATGTTTCCGTCTATTAATTTTTGTAATCCTGTGGTTAAATATTTGGTGATTAAAACTTCATTTAACATCAGGTTATCTACTAATAGCGTAATGGGTTTGCAGTCTTGTTGACTATCAAAAAAAGCTCTTGCAGTAATAATTTGGTCTTTAAATCCTAGATACGAAATGGTTATTGTTGCTTGAAGCGGAATGTCCTTTAAACTAAATTGACCATTATTATCACTAGTTGTGCCTAAGTAAGTATTGTTTACAGCAATTGAAGCACCTAAAAGACCTTGGTTTGTTTCTGCAGAAAGTACAGTACCGCAAATAGAAATAGTTTTTTCTAACACTGAAACGGTAATGTAACGGTTGTCTAGTGTTTTAAAATTTAAAAGTGTATTAGCATTTAGATAGTCTAATGTGCTTTTTAAGTCTAAAGTGTTAGCAGGTCGTGTAATATTAATATTAGTCACGTCCTTTACAGCATAACTAAATTTGACATTAAAAGTGGTTTCGATAGTTGTCAAATAATCAGCTAATGGTATCTGTTGGTTTTGACTAAAACCAGTAGATACCATTAATAGATATAAGCCAACAAGCCAATGTCTAACCTCCATAGTTATAAAATGTAACGGTTTGTCCTTCAATTTTAAAACTAATTTTTAAAGGTATGGTTATGGATTGTAAAGCAGTGTTTAAATTATTGTGTGTAAAAGAGCCAGAAAACAGTTGGGTTGTGTCTACAGCTGTTGCTTTTATAGTGATGTTATATTGGCGCTCTAGCTCTGCAATAACCTCTTGTAACGCTATGTTTGTAAAGCTGCTTTCTGCTTGCATCCAATCTGGTTTTGTGGTCGTGTTGTTTGTTATAAGATCAATGGTTCCGTTAGTAACCTTAAACCCATTGCCTTTAGGTAGTTTTATGGTTTTATTATTGTGTGTTACGCTAACCAATCCTTCGTAGCAAATCACTTCAAAATAATTGTCACGTTCTTTTACGTTAAATTGTGTACCTAATACTTGTACTAGTCCAGCAGTAGTGTTAACTGTAAATTTTTGACCTTTTTCTACTTTAAAAAAGGCTTCACCATCTAATTTTAAATCACGTTGCTTGTCCCACGTTTTTTTGTTGTAGGACAGTTTAGATTTTGCATTTAAAATAACTTGAGAGTTGTCAGGTAATGTAATCGTTTTGTTTTGCGCTATTTGTGTGCTAAACGATTCTGTATTATTAAAAAACAGAAAATAAGAACCTCCAAGCATAACAACTAATAGTGCTGCTATCTTTAAAAATGATTTATAGTTTAAAGCAATAACCTTAGGTTTTGTTTTTGTTAATTGTCTTTGTTTAAATTGTTGCAACGCTTGTTGGGCATCAACTTTAGGTGCTTCTAATTGTGAGCTGTAATGCTTTATTTTTTCTAAAGTCTTAAAGTCTTCAGATTTTTTTAAATCATCTAATTCTTGATTAGACAACTCGTTATTAAACCATTGTAATATGTTTTTTTCTTTTTTCATTGTAAACGTCCTTCAATATTAAGACAACTAATGTCTTGTTTACCCTACTTGATTAAATATTCTGTATATGTTGCTTCAAAGTTTTTAAAGCAATTGACATGCGTTTTTCGACTGCTTTTTGCGAGAGGTTTAATAAGGTAGCAATCTCACGATACTTTTTACCTTCAATTCTATTTAATAAAAACACTTCACGCTGTCCATCTGTTAATAATGCAATTGCATTTTGCAATTTTGTTTTAAACTCTTCTTCTTCTAATAAATATTCTGGACTTTGATTGTCCATATCTAAATAAGGTGCAGCTTTAGCATACTCCATAACCACTTTATTATGTTTTATGGTGTTTAAAAACATATTATTAATAGATGTAAATAAATACGTCTTGGCTTTAGTAAAATTTATTTTAGCACAATTTTCCCAAATTTTTGAAAAGGCATCTTGTACTAAGTCTAGGCTTTTTGCAGAATCGCCACATTTATAAAATGCAAAATTACTCGCAGATTGCAAATGCTTGACATAAAAATCACTAAAGTTTTTTTCCTCACAGAGGTTGTTTGTATTCTCAATCATAAACCAATTTTAGCTTTTAAATAGGTTAGGCTAAATATAATGTTCGCGTAAAAGTAGGGTAAAAATATTTTGTGTTGTCTTATTGGCAGAACAATCTAAAATAGTAAACATGAACACCGAAAAACTAATAACCATCATTGAAACAATCTTAATAATCATCTTGTTAACAAGCTTTACCGCTTCAATTTATATAATTAATCACTTATTTGAAATTTTAAGGTAGGGTAAAATAAAATCCAGTTGTCTTACCAATAGAATGGCGAAAAAATAGCTTTCAAAAAGAAAATAATTTCATTAAAAAAAGAAAAATTAACTTTACAAACATTTAAAATTATGAAAAACTTAAAATTTATTGCAGTCTTATTTCTAACATCATTAATGACGCTAACATCTTGTCAAGATGAAATTGACGAAGAAAGTGGAGACAGTCCAAACACAAATACTTCAAATTCTCAAACTGCTAGTAATTTAGAGCGTACCTCAATGTATGATGGATCGTTTGATGATTTTTTAGATGGTAACTCATGTTCATCAATACTTTTGCCAGTCACAGCAACGGTAAACGGAACAGAAGTTACTATTGTTAATCAGGCAGATTATCAACAAGTGATTGATATTTTGGCACAATTTAACACAGATGAAGATATAGTAGAACTGCAATTTCCAGTAACAATTAGACTAAGTAATTATACTGAAGTTGTTGTTGAAAACCAATCAATATATGACGGTTTTATTGATGTATGTCAAACTTTAACAGCATCAGGAGAGGAAGCGGTTACTTGTATAGATATTGATTTTCCAATAACCTTATTAACCTATAGTTTAAGTTTAGAACAAACTGGTAGTGTTGTATTAGAAACCGAACAGCAGTTATATGCGTATATAAGTGACTTTGGCGATGACCAATTATTTGCTATAAATTATCCAATTACAGCTAATGTTGATGCTAGTGGTAATCAAGTAGTAACATTTAATAGCGACGCAGAATTGCAAGCAGCAATTTCAGATTGTTTAAATGAGCAAGGAATTGAGGAGCAAGCAGCTGAAGATGCTGAAGCTTTAGAGACTATTTTGGTGGATGGATTGTTTCAGGTAGAGTCGGTTATTAACGCAGGCGTTGATACTGCATCAGATTTTGCTGAGTTTACCATAGATTTTGCTAACGATTTGTCTGTAGTAGCAGAGAATACAGTTAATGTTGCTGTGCAAGATGTACAAGGGACTTATCAGGTAGCTTCTCAAACAGAAGTGTTTTTAGATTTAACCTTTACAGGGAATATCACATTTAATTTATTAAATCAAAATTGGGCTGTTACAAGTTTTAGCAACACGACCATATCATTACAAAGCACGACAAACGCAGCGTTAACATTAGTGTTAACACAAATATAAGTTACTACAGCGTAGTGATGTATACCTTCTGAAAAACAGCTATTTTAATACAATAGCTGTTTTGTATAATTGAAAAAAGATAAGAAAAATGAAGTATTTAATCATAGTATTAATGTTGGTATTAATGTCATGTAGTAGAAACGATTCGCAAAATGATCCACTAGACAACACACAAGCAAATAAGTTAAATGTTGGTGCATCTGCCAATGATTTATTATCTGATACTACGTTTTCTAGTCTTGTTGTTGAGGTAGTATATGTTGAAGGATTTGAGCCTTCTCAAACTGCAATATCTAATTTTGTTTCTTTTTTGGAGAACAGGACCTTTAAACCAGATGGAATTTCGGTACAAAAACGAGCAATCTCGTCTCCTGGTTTAACACCATATACAAATCAAGAGATAGTAGACATTGAAGATGCTAATAGATTATTGTTTAATAATAGTAATCAAATAGCAGTTTGGGCTTTTTTTGCGGATGGTGCTTCTGCTAACAATACAGATTCAGGAGTTGTTTTGGGCACTGCTTATAGAAATACATCGTTTGTGATTTATCAAGAAACAATTCAACAATTAACTTCTGGCACAATAACAAATACAACGCCTATATTAGAATCTACGGTCATAACTCATGAGTTTGGACACATTTTAGGATTAACCAACTTAGGTACGCCTTTACAAACTAATCATGAAGATTTAGAGCATCCAAAGCATTGTAATATTGAGTCTTGCTTAATGTATTGGAAAGCAGAAAATGGTAATGGAGCAATGTCTATGATTTCTGGAGGATCCATACCACAATTGGATGCGCAATGTATTGCGGACCTTCAGGCTAATGGAAGAAAATAATTTTTAAACAACTTAACACTTACTTAAATTATTAATTATGAAAAAACTATGTTTAACACTAGCACTAAGTTTTGGAGCGTTATTTATAGTAAATGCACAAGACGATATAAAGTCTAAGTCAAATGGAGGAATTAAAGGCGGTTATAATCTAGCATCAGTACAATACGATGGTAATGAAGAAACTGGTCAAAGAAGCGGTTTTCATGTAGGATTATATGGCGAATCTTATTTAAGCAATTTTGCAGCTATTCAAATTGAAGTGATGTACTCGCAGCAAGGTTATAAACTAGAAACTAATGGTGGGACGTTTACACAAAAACTGAATTATATTAATGTGCCATTATCTTTAAAACTATATCCTGTAAGTACCTTTTACTTGGAGGCTGGACCACAAATAGGTTATGCTATTTCACACAAAGAAACGTATGATGCTAATTTTGATTTATTTGATACATCGCAAGAGTTTGAGCCTAATAGCTTTGACTATGGTGTAAATTTTGGAGTAGGATTTAAATCCGACGCTAATGTTAGCTTAGGTGTGCGCTATCATTTAGGTCTTGGAGATATTTACGATGATGGATCACCAAAAAACAGAGTATGGCAGTTTTCGTTAGGCTTTGGTTTTTAGTGGTTTAGTGTTGTAGTGTTTAACCGAAATTGGAATATTCAGTTTCGGTTTTTTTTAGACCGAATTCATTTTGTTTAATAATTTTAACTAAACTTTAAACAAAAATAATAGTTTTATTTATTGTCTGGTTTTATCTTTGGGTAAACAAAAAAAACAAAACTATGAAAACTAAAAATGTATTAATGGCTTTTACGGTAGTAGGGCTAATTGGATTAAATGCTTGTAAAGAAGCACCACAAAATGTAGAAACTCAGTCAAAAGAAATAGCGCTTAACACAGCAGACAGTTCGCCAATAGTAGCGCAAACACAAGACAATGATAATATTGTTGGAGTAGCTGTTGGAAATGAAAACTTTACAACCCTTGTTGCAGCAGTAAAAGCAGCAGATTTAGTAGAAACGTTAAGTGGTAAAGGTCCATTTACAGTATTTGCACCTACAAATGACGCTTTTAACAAATTGCCAGAAGGCACAGTAGAAACATTATTGAAGCCTGAGAATAAAAAAATGTTAACTGCAGTTTTAACGTATCATGTTGTACCAGGAAAATTTAATGCATCAGCAGTAGTTGAGGCTATTAAAGCAAACAACGGAAAATTTATTGTTGCTACAGTACAAGGTGGATCATTAACAGCGTCTTTAGAAGATGGAGATGTTGTATTAATGGATGAAAAAGGAAACACATCTAAAGTTATTATGGCAGATGTTGCAGCTTCAAATGGAGTAATTCACGCAATAGATGCAGTAGTGATGCCTAAGTAATTTTTTTTAGGTTGTTTAATGATGGGAAATCGCTTTCAAGAAATTGGAAGCGGTTTCTTTTTGTAACATAATTAAAAATTTAATGGTCTACAGGTAAAAGGCTATTGTGTTATTCAAACTTGATATAATCTATTACAATATTAAAATTTCCAGCTTTTTTGTCGCTAATAATTAATGCAATATTATAGACATCATCCAAAGCTTTTATTGGCATTGTATTTCCTATAACTTCACTTATTCGGTAATGTTTAAAATCTGATAGATTTACAGTAATGGTAGTCCATTCTGTAGTTTTAGGTGTAAAGGTGTATTTATAATAAGGTATGTAGTATTGTTGACTATTTTTAAGAGATACTCCAAAGGTACGGTCTGTACTATTACTTTTAAATCGCATAGTCATCGTTTTGCAATCACTTAATGCACCTGCAGTAATTAACGTGCGGATACTTGCAAATCCACCATTGTTTTCTAGACTAACTTCGCCATTAAATACAATGCTGTCTTCTAATATAGTTGTTTTGGACGTGGATAATCCACCCATGACACCATCGTTAACTATACGCCAATCATCACCTGCTTTTTCTGTTCCAAAATCTATTGTTAATCCTAGGGTTGTACTCATAAATAAGGTTACTATAAAAAATAATTGTTTCATATTTAAAGATACAAAAACAAAGTAGTGTTAACTTTTTATAGACTGTTAATTTGTGATATTTAATCAATTTAAATTTATTTTATCAATTCAGTTAATAATATTAATTAACTATTATTTTTGTAGTCATGCAAAACACCATTTCTCATTACATTCCAGAAGCATCAGTCTCTAGAGTTTTACAACTTTTAGAGCACGATCATTTGGTTGTAATGGTAAAAAAAGAAAGAAAAACAAGGCATGGTGATTACCGTAGATTACCAAATGGAAAACATCAAATTACGGTTAATGGCAGTTTAAATAAATATCGATTTTTAATAACGTTAATACATGAGATAGCCCATTTAGAAGCGTTTTCTAAATTTGGCAGACATATAAAACCACATGGAGCAGAGTGGAAGCGTACCTTCCAGCATTTAATGTTGCCTTTTATTAATCCTCAGGTGTTTCCGGAGTCCATTTTGCCTGTAGTTGCAAAACATTTTATAAATCCAAAAGCGTCTAGCGACACAGATGTGCAACTCGCCTTAGCTTTAAAGCTATTGGACGCTCCAAATAATAAAAGCTTTATATTTGAAGTACCTTTACATCAGACTTTTAAAATACACAATGGACGTGTGTTTAAAAAAGGAGCAAAAAGACGCACTAGACATGAGTGTGTCGAGGTAAAAACAGGTAAAACCTATTTGTTTAATGCCAATGCTGAGGTAGAAATTTTAAATAATTAAGTTAAACTTAATACAATATCAAGGACATGCAGAATAAAAATTATTACGCAATATTAATGGCAGGTGGAGTTGGTTCACGTTTTTGGCCAGTAAGTACAGAGGAGTTTCCTAAGCAGTTTCATGACATGTTAGGTACAGGAGATACGCTGATCCAAAAAACATTTAGCCGATTAAGTAAACTAATACCTAAAGAAAATATTTTCATTTTAACTAACGAAAAATATAATGACTTAGTCTTAGAGCAACTTCCGGAAGTAACCCAACGTCAAGTTGTGTTGGAGCCAGCTATGCGTAATACAGCACCTTGTATTTTGTATGCAAGTTTAAAAATACAAAAGGAAAATCCTGATGCAATAATGATTGTAGCACCAAGTGATCATTGGATTGAAGACGAAGTAGCTTTTACTACAAATGTTAAACAAGCATTTACCTATTGTCAGGATAACGATGTTTTAATGACGTTAGGTGTTACGCCTACATTTCCTAACACAGGATATGGTTATATTGAAACAGGAACTGTATCTCAGGATAATATAAGTCCTGTATTGCAGTTTAGAGAAAAACCTAATTATGAAACTGCAAAGCAATTTTTGTCAAAAGGTAACTTTCTATGGAATGCAGGTATATTTATGTGGTCTGCAACAAGTGTAATAAAAGCTTTTGAGAGTAATCAGCCAGAATTATTTGACTTGTTTAAAACAGGTATGGCTACTTATAATACGGAATTTGAAGATGATTTTATAAGAGATAATTATCCTAAAGCTGAAAATATTTCTGTGGATTATGCCATCATGGAATCCTCTACCAATGTATACGTAATTCCAGCAACTTTTGATTGGAATGATTTAGGAACTTGGGGAAGTTTATACGATAAATTAGATAAAGACCAGAACAATAATGCTGTAGTCAATGCAAAAACCTTAACGGAAGATGCTTCTGGAAATATGATACGAACTAAAGCGGATAAAGTTGTTGTAGTCGATGGATTGAATGATTATATTATTGTAGATAAGGATGAAGTTTTACTTATCTTTCCCAAGTCAAAAGAACAAGATATTAAAAAAGTACTTCAAAAAGTAAAAGACAATTTTGGAGAGCATTACGGATAGGTTTTAACTATGGAACAAAACAACGAGCCTAAAGAGAATAAGTTTAATTTCTCTAATGAAGAGAAACAAAACGAAGCGGTTAATCAAAAAAAGGAAGCAGTAAAAAAGGATGCTGAAGGCCTATTTAAAAGTATAAAAACCTTTCTTCAAGAATTACTTGATTTTAGAGACGATACTGATAGAGATGCCACTATCGAAGCTATTAAAGCAGATATACCTTTTAAAGGTGCTACTGCATGGATTTTAATTTGCTCAATATTTGTAGCCTCTATTGGTTTAAATGCTAATAGTACTGCTGTTGTAATTGGAGCCATGTTAATTTCGCCATTAATGGGACCAATCTTAGGTGTAGGTCTATCTATTGCAATTAATGATATTGATACGCTTAAGCGATCGCTAATAAATTTAGCGATTATGATCGTATTAAGTTTGTTAACAGCCTTTTTGTTTTTTAGATTTTTTCCATTAAGCGAAGATACTTCAGAATTACTAGGTCGTGTACAACCAGATATACGTGATGTTTTAATAGCCTTTTTTGGAGGTTTAGCTTTAATTATTGCACGTACTAAACGTGGGACTATTGCTTCTGTAATTTTTGGTGTAGCTATCGCGACTGCTTTAATGCCTCCTTTATGTACCGCAGGTTATGGATTAGCCAAAGGTAATTGGACTTACTTTGGTCAAGCCATGTATTTGTTTACCATTAATACAATATTTATTGCTTTAGCAACTTTTTTAGTACTTAAAATTTTACGTTTTCCAATGCTTAAATATGCTAATTCTGCTAAGCGTAAACGTACTGCAAGAATTGCCTCTTTAGTTGCTATTATTGTAATGATTCCTGCTATGTTTACTTTTTTAAGCGTATTAAGAGAGAGTCAATTTAAAGTAGATGCTAAAGACTTTATTACTAATGAGCTTAAGTCTTTACCTAATGCAAGTTATATCCAAAAATATGCGACGCCTAATTACACGCCAAATGGTGACTCTAACATTGAGTTAACAACATTTGGAACAGATGTAATTTCAGATGACATGAAGCATTTTTTAGAAAATAGATTACAAGAGTATACGTACTTAAAAAATTCTAAATTATTAATTAATCAAACTAAAAACAGAGAGATCAATAATCTAGAATATATGGAAGAGTTACGTACAAGAGACTCTTTAGACTTAATGACTCAGCAACAAAAAATCACATTTTTAGAAGAAAAAGTAAAAGAGTTATCTAAGCTAGAGCGTGGTTATATTCCTTTTGAAGAATTATCTAAAGAGGTTAATATTAATTATGAAAATATTGAATCCTTATCTTATGCTAGTGTTGTAAACTCTAATTTTAAAAGCATTGACACGCTAGCTGTTTTTACTGTTAAATGGAATGATACTATAGTAGACGCTAATCAATTGTCTAAAGAGAAAGATAAGTTATATCGTTGGTTAAAGCTAAAGCTGAAACTAGACACCTTGGTTGTTAAGCAAACTAATAACTAAAAATCACGTATAGCAATAAGTTTAGCTATTAATTTAGTTGAAAATATATTTTTGGAGAAGTTAAGTTTGACTTTAAATAATAGAGTGTTTAACTGCGTTCCTCTAGGTACATTTGACGTACTTTTTTAAACAATTCTGAAGAGTATACAAAGTCTGTAACCGCTTCATTATCTGTTTTAAAAATGTCGTAGCGAGACCCTTCCCATTCTTTTAAACCATTTTTAAGAAAAATAATTTTTTCTCCAATTTGCATAACTGAGTTCATATCATGTGAGTTAATTACAGTTGTAATCTGATATTCTTCAGTAATTTCTTTAATTAAGTCGTCAATAACAATCGATGTTTTGGGATCTAATCCAGAATTAGGTTCGTCACAAAATAAATATTTTGGCTTATTAACAATCGCACGTGCAATTGCAACACGTTTTTGCATACCTCCAGAGGCTTCACTTGGTTTTTTATTATGTGCATCTCCAAGATTAACCCTTTTTAAAACAAAGTTTACACGATCTTCCATTTCGCTTTTACTTTGTTTGGTAAACATTTTTAGAGGAAACATAACGTTTTCGGCAATAGTCATCGAGTCAAACAACGCGCTTCCTTGAAACACCATACCAATATCAGCTCTAATATCACGTTTTTCGTCTTCACTTAATTTAGCAAAGATTTTACCATCGTATGCAATACTACCTTCTTCGTAATCAAAAAGACCTAAAAGACATTTTAAAAATACGGTTTTACCAGAACCACTTTGCCCAATAATAAGGTTAGTTTTTCCTTTTTCAAAAGTGGTAGTAACACCTTTTAAAATGTGCGCATCTCCAAACGATTTGTGTAGATTTTTTACTTCTATCATTGACTTAGCAGGAGTTGAGTTAAAATATAGTTTAAAAGGATAATCATGACACTGGTCCAAACAAAAGAGGTTGTACTAGCTTTACCAACTTCCAATGCGCCACCTTTCATGTAATATCCATGGTATGATGGTACCGTAGCTAATATAAAGGCAAATAGTAATGTTTTAATAAAGGCATAAGCCATATGAAAAGGCTTAAAGTCAAGTTGTATTCCTTCAATATAATCTGGCATAGTAGCATAACCACCATAAACACAAGCAGCTAATCCACCCATGATTCCTAAAAACATAGATATTGAAATTACAAAAGGATACAGTGTTAATGCTATAAATTTAGGAAACACTAAATAATTTAAACTGTTTATTCCCATAACTTCTAAAGCGTCAATTTGCTCTGTCACACGCATTGTACCAATGCTAGAAGTAATAAAAGAGCCTACTTTACCAGCCATAATTATGGACATAAAAGTTGGTGCAAACTCTAAAATAATAGATTGTCTAGTTGCAAATCCAACTAAGTTTTTTGGGATTAATGGGTTGTCAATATTTAAAGCGGTTTGTATGGTAACAACACCACCAACAAAAAATGATATAAAGGCAACGATACCTAAAGATCCGATAATTAAATCGTCTATATCTTTAAGTATTAATTTTTTCATTACAGACCACTTTGTGGGCTTTCGAAACATTTCGACAACCATTAAAAAGTAGGTTCCAATATAGTGTAGGTAATTCATTAGTTATTTGTTACTGCTAAAATATAAAATTATAGCACGTATTTAATGTTAATTTCAAATTAGATGTTTTAAAAGCTGTATTTTTGGGGTTCAAAATTAAATTTGTCACAATGAGAGCTATTCTATCGTTATTTATTATTTGTTTTCTTCTTAGTTGCCAATCACAAAAAAGCACTATAACATCAAACAGTACTAAGTTAAATTCGCAACCAAAGTTAGTGGTTGGAATTGTAGTAGACCAGATGAGATACGATTATTTAACTAGATTTTATAATAAGTATGGAGATGGTGGATTTAAACGATTAATAAACGACGGTTTTAATTGTAAAAATAATCACTTTAATTACGTACCAACTTATACTGGACCAGGACATGCTTCAATATTTACAGGTACTACACCAAAAACTCACGGTATTATTTCTAATAATTGGTATGACAAAGTATCTGATAGTTATGTTTACTGTGCAGGAGATACTTTGGTACAGCCTGTAGGGACTTTAAATAATGCAGGTCAAATGTCTCCACATAGACTTAAAACTACAACTTTTGCGGACGAAAACAGATTATTTACGCAAATGAAAGGTAAGACTATTGGGATTTCGGTAAAGGATAGAGGTGCCATTTTACCAGCAGGACATACAGCAAATGCTGCTTATTGGTTTCATGGTGCAGATGAAGGTCGTTTTATAACCAGTACTTTTTATTTAAATACGTTACCTAGTTGGGTACAAGATTTTAATAATACAGCTGCTGCTGAAAGTTATTTAAAGGAGTGGAATACATTATATGATATAAACACGTATACTGAAAGTGGAAGCGATTTAAATGCTTTTGAAGGCGGTTTTAAAGGAAAAGACACTGCAACGTTTCCTTATGATTTAAAGGCTTTAAGTAAAGAGAATAGAGGTTATGACATTATTAAAGCAACACCTTACGGAAACAGTATTGTAGCAGATTTTGCAATTGCAGCTATTGATGGTGAGCAGTTAGGTCAAGATAATATTACAGATGTGCTAACCGTTAGTTTTTCTAGTACAGATTACGTAGGACATAATTTTGGTGTTAATAGTAAAGAAGTAGAAGATACTTACATTAGGTTAGATAAAGATATACAACGCATCTTAGAAGCATTAGATGCAAAAGTTGGAGAAGGTAACTACACCTTGTTTTTATCGTCAGATCATGGAGCTGTTGAGGTACCTGCTTATCTAGAATCAGTGAAAATTCCTTCAGGATATTTTGATACAGATGGGTTTAAAACTAACTTAAATGAAACTACCATTTTAAATTATAAAGCGGAAAATTTAATTAAAAACATAAGTAATAACCAGATATTTTTGGATAGAGCATTGATTAAAAGCTATGGTTTAAATTTAGCTAGTGTGCAACAAGAAATTGTAAATACAATAATAGACTATCCTCATATTTCAAAAGCTTATACAGCAACTAGCATGACTACTACCGAGTTTTCTGGAGGTGTTGAAAGCTTGTTGCAAAATGGATTTAATCAAAAGCGTTCTGGAGATGTTTTATTTGTGCTAGATCCAGCAGTAATAAGTTACAGTAAAACAGGATCTACGCATGGATCTGCTTTAAACTATGATACGCATATTCCATTACTGTTTTTTGGAAAAGGAATAAAAACAGGAAGCACAATGCAACATACTAATATTCCTGACATAGCACCAACAATGTCTGCGTTGTTAGGGATTAGCTTTCCAAATGGAGCCACAGGTAAACCGCTTGAGTTTGTTTTAGAAAATTAATTAAACTTAGCTTTTAAAGCACGTTCGGTTTTTAACCACATAAATAGAATGGCACTAAAAATTAGTATTAAACTAATACTAATACGTGCCATTTTACTAAACTGTATGACTAAACCAATACAGCTGAATATCATAATTAAACAGCCAGCAATAATTAATTGTACAGAGGAATACTTTTGTGCAAAATCCCAACTATTTTGATTTTTCATGGATAAATCTGTGCGATAACCATAATACCAATTAATTTTTTTAGGAGGATAAGTAAGTGTAATCACACTGGCAATAATAAAAACTATTCCAGATATAAAACTAGGGAGTAATATGCTCTCAAAGGAAGAAGGCATACCTATTTTATTTTCGGTATAAAAAGTAATTGTTGACTAACTCTATATAGGTTTCTTTAGCTTCGTCAGTAGTAATGTCTTTAATTTGAAAAAGAGCATTTGTTTTAAAAGCGTTAATTATAGGCTTTTTGCTACTAGGTCTTTCGTAGTTATTAGTAGCTTTTTTGTAATAAGCGTACAATCGAAGCAAGAAATCTGCAGGGAAAGGTTCTGTATGTGCGTTAATGCGGTCCACAGCATCTTCAAAAGTTTTATTTAATTCCTCTGTAGTCATACTATTAAATTTCGGCAATAATACTTTCGCCTCCTTTTACTTTTTGGTTTAAGGCAACCTTAATGTTAGTGTCCAAAGGTAAAAATAAATCTACTCTCGAACCAAATTTAATAAACCCAGAGTCTTCTCCTTGGTTAGCAGCGTCTCCTTCTTTAGCATAATTTACAATTCGCTTAGCTAATGCTCCAGCAATTTGTCTATATAAAACTTTACCGTATAATGGGTTATCTACTACCACTGTTGTACGTTCGTTTTCTGTGCTTGCTTTTGGATGCCAAGCTACAAGGTATTTTCCTGGATGATACTTACTATAAGCTACTTGTCCACCAATAGGGTAGCGTGTAACATGCACGTTAATTGGAGACATAAATACACTTACTTGTAAGCGTTTTTCTTTAAAATATTCAGGTTCATATACTTCTTCAATAACAACTACTTTTCCATCAACAGGAGAAACGACTGTGTTGTCATTTAATACGGTTAATCTTTTTGGGTTTCTAAAAAACTGTAGAATAAGGAATAGAAAAACAAAAAGTGTGAAAAATAGTAAATATTGTAACCATTGTAATGCTACAAATTTATCAACAACAACCGCTAAAATTGCCACTAATAGGAAAGTGATTGCAATTATTTTAAAGCCTTCTTTATGAAACATATTTTAAAATTCTTAGAAATAAATAAATAAAAGGAGCTGCAAAAATCATACTGTCAAAACGGTCCATTAAACCTCCATGTCCTGGCATGATTACACCACTGTCCTTTACGTTTGCTTGACGTTTAAATTTGGATTCAATTAAGTCTCCAAGTGTGCCAAATACACTAATTATAATGCTTAGAATTAACCAATTAGTAAAGGTTAAAGTTTCTGTAAATATATGAATAAAATAGCTGGCAATTGAAGCGAAAAATAGTCCGCCTAAAAAGCCTTCAACCGTTT
This sequence comes from Olleya sp. AS48, assembly GCF_038900355.1. NCBI lineage: Bacteria > Pseudomonadati > Bacteroidota > Flavobacteriia > Flavobacteriales > Flavobacteriaceae > Olleya > Olleya sp. AS48. The sequence goes on from NZ_JBBMRD010000010.1 coordinate 40,050, forward strand.
TTTTAGGTGATATACTTGGAAACAGTTTTTGTTTTCCAAAATTTTTACCAACCAAATAAGCAAAGGTATCGTTAATCCAAACCAATATAAAGGATCCTAAAATGTACTCTGGTGTAAACGATCCTTTGTGGTTAGCTATTAGTACTAAAAACACAAAGCCACTAGTTAAATAAAAGGTGGTGATTATAAAACGTTTTGAGCTAAATAGCGGAATTTTCTTTTCGGAAAATAAATCCTTTATTAAAATTAACTGCACAAAAATGGTAAGTACCTGTAATATTTGCGTGGCTTCATCTAGTCCTTTGTTAGAGTTCATTACAAATTGCCAATAGCCAAATACAAAATATAGAATTGTGAATATTATATAAGGTGCGACGCTTTTAAGCTGTATAAGTTTACAAAACTCTATTAAACAAATTAGCCCAAACACAAAAAACAACACGATAAATGCGTGCTGGTTTAATAATGATGCAACAAGTAAACTTACGTATAAGAATCCTGATAGCGCTCTTGTAAGGGTTTCGTTCATAAAACTAAAGGTCTTCTAAAAGCAGCAAATATAAGTTTTTTGTACTGCTTCCGTAAGATAAAAAGTCTTTTTCCTCTTGTAGCTTAAAATGTTTAATAGTTGTGATGTTAGTAGGTATTTTTACACTATTCTTATGCTTTATTTCTCTTAATCCTTCGCCTATGTTTGATATTATTTGACTTGTAGTTGCAAATACTATAACGTTATTAGGGAATTCGTTAAGTTTTTTTTCAGCTAGCTGGTTAGAGCTAACCAATAAAGAGCCATCATTAGCTATTAGGTTTTCGCAAGTGGTTATAAAATAAGTGCATTCTGATAGTTTGTCACTGATTTTAAGTTGAGAAGATTTAAATTTATCTTTCAAGTTATTGTCATAAAAATAAGCAGAATGATCTTCCCAGTTATTTTCTAGTATTATATTGTTTAGGTTGTCGTAAACTTCGTCTAAAGAGTCACAATACAGGAATTTGCCACCATTTTCTTTAAAGTTTATAGTAAAACTTTCGTCAATAGGTAGCTCTTCTTTAGGCATATATTTGCCTCTGTCGTCGGACTTTAGATCCTCCTTTTCTACTTGAGATTTAGAACTAAATAATTTTCTAAAAAGGCTCATTTACACTTTGCTATAATCAGAATTACGTTAATGGGAATATCAAATATAAAAAATCTTAGACTATCAAACGAGATAATCTAAGATTTTTAATACTTATTTGTGTTTTATATACTATTCCTCTTCGTTGTTGGTTGCTGCTTCTTCAATAACAAGTTTAGTTTCATGGTTATCAAATGGGCGTTTACCAAGGATTTCTTCAAGGTCATCTTTAAAAATAACTTCTCTTTCAATTAGTCTTTCTGCTAATTTTTTAAGAACATCTTTTTTAGATTCTAATAGTGTTAAAGCTCTTTGGAATTCAGTTTCAACGATATTTTTAATTTCGTTATCTATTAACTCTGCAGTCTTTTCACTATATGGTTTAACAAAGCCATTTTCTCCTGCTGGATCATAAAATGTAATGTTACCAACCTTTTCATTTAATCCATATATCATAACCATAGCTTTAGCTTTTTTGGTTACGTTTTCTAGGTCACTTAAAGCTCCAGTAGAAATTTGATCAAAGATTATTTTCTCGGCAGCACGTCCACCCATTGTAACACAAATCTCGTCTAAAAACTTGCTTGTTCTTGTAATGTATGCTTCTTGAGGAAGGTACCAAGCAGCTCCTAAACTACGACCTCTAGGTACTATAGTTACTTTTACTAATGGATCTGCGTGTTCTAAAAACCAACTAACTGTTGCGTGTCCAGCTTCGTGATAAGCAATGGTCTTTTTCTCTTCTACAGAGAATAAATTGCTTCGTTTTTCTAAACCTCCTACAATACGGTCAACTGCGTCTAAAAAGTCTTGTTTTTCAACTGCTTTTTTATCTTTTCTTGCAGCGATTAAAGCAGCTTCATTACATAAATTAGCTATGTCAGCACCAGAAAATCCAGGTGTTTGTTTTGATAGAAATTCAATATCTAATCCTTCTGCCTTCTTAAGTGGCTTAAGGTGAACTTCAAATATTGCTTTACGCTCTGTTAGGTTAGGTAAATCAACATGTATTTGTCTGTCAAATCTACCTGCACGCATTAATGCGTTGTCTAATATATCTGCTCTGTTAGTGGCAGCTAATACAATTACATTTGTATTAGTACCAAAACCATCCATTTCAGTTAATAGTTGGTTAAGTGTGTTTTCACGCTCGTCGTTACTTCCTGACATTGCGTTTTTACCTCTAGCTCTACCAATAGCATCAATCTCGTCAATAAATATTATTGCTGGAGATTTTTCTTTAGCTTGTTTAAAAAGGTCTCTTACTCTAGAAGCACCAACACCAACAAACATTTCGACAAAGTCAGATCCAGATAATGAGAAGAAAGGTACTTTTGCTTCTCCTGCAACTGCTTTTGCTAATAATGTTTTACCTGTTCCTGGAGGTCCTACTAATAAGGCTCCTTTTGGTATTTTACCACCTAAGTTTGTGTATTTTGAAGGGTTTTTAAGGAAGTCTACAATTTCTTGAACTTCTTCTTTTGCACCTTCTAATCCAGCTACATCTTTAAATGTTGTCTTAACTTCAGAGTTTTCGTCAAATAGCTTAGCTTTAGATTTTCCAATATTAAAAATCTGTCCACCAGCACCTCCACCACCTCCAGAAGACATACGACGCATTATAAAAATCCATACACCAATTAATAGTATAAATGGAAGTAAGCTAAAAAGTAATTCTCCCCAAGGATTGCTCTCTATTGTAAAGGTTACTTGTGCTTTTTTATCTTGGTCTAAATCCTTGTTGATATTCTCGATTGATTCCTGAAACAACGCTAAGTCTCCAAATTGAAATGAGTAATTTGGCATTTTTGTTGTTGATGGAAAAATAGAAGTAGGTTTAGATTTTTTGTGCACTTCCTTACTTTCAGCTTCTTTTCTTAAATAGATTTTAGCTGTTGTTTCATTTACAATATCTACCTTTTCTACATCACCTTCTTTTAAAAATTCAAAAAACTGTGAAGGCGAGGTTTTATTTTCTGTACTAGCACTACTTCCAAAAATTTGAAGAGCAATAAAGAAAATTATAATTCCTCCATAAATCCAGTATGGACTAAATTTAGGTTTTTTAGGTGCTGCTTTTTTATTTTTATCTGCCATGTAATGTGTTTAATAGTTTGTTTCGATAACAGTAACTTTAGCATCACCCCAAAGACTTTCTATATCGTAATATTCTCTGATATGTTTTTGAAAAACGTGTACCACAACGTTAACATAATCCATAAGTATCCACTCAGCATTATCTTCTCCTTCTATGTGCCAAGGCTTATCCTTAAGTGTTTTACTAACTTTTTTTTGTATGGAATTAACAATAGCGTTTACTTGAGTGTTAGAAGTACCTTCGCAAATTACGAAGTAGTCACAAACCGTATTTTCAATTTCTCTTAAATCAAGAATATTTATTTCTTTTCCTTTTACATCTTCAATACCTTCTATCACTGTAGCGATTAGGGCATCAATATTTGGTTGTTGTTTCGCCATTAATTTAATTTAAATTTGTGCAAAGTTATTATTTTTAAGTTCTTTATACTCTAAAAAAATCATAAGATTTTACAATACGAAGATAATTATTTAATATGCGTATAATCAAACTTAATGCCACCGATTCTACAAATAGGTTTCTTCGCAATCTTAGTTTGGACAGTCCAGTGCAAGATTTTACTACAATTGTGACTAGTCATCAAACAAATGGTCGTGGTCAAATGGGTACACTTTGGCAATCTCAACCCTTTAAAAACCTTACGTTTAGTGTTTATAAAAAATTAAATTTGTTTCCGTTTGAGTCTCAATTTTATATTAGCATGTCAGTAGCTTTGGCTATTATTAAAGCGTTAGAGCAGTTAAATATTCCTAAATTAAGCATAAAATGGCCTAACGACATTTTGTCAGCTAATCAAAAAGTGTGTGGTGTTTTGATTGAAAATGTCATAAAACAAAGCGTTATTGAATCTTCAATAATTGGTATTGGACTTAATATAAATCAGTTAGATTTTAATGGCTTACCTCAAGCAAGCTCTTTAAAAAATGTAACAGGAGTTAATTATGATTTAGATGAAATATTACATATAATCCTAAAACAGCTAGAAATACAATTAGACCTTTTAGGTAAGGATACTAATAGGATAAAATCGCAATACGAATCTTATTTATTTAGAAAAGAAAAACCTTCAACATTTAAAACTGCCGAAGGTTTGTTTTCTGGTATTATAAAAGGTGTTTCTGAGCATGGTTTACTTGAGGTCTTAATAGAAGATCAAGTTTTAAAAACCTATGATTTAAAAACGATTAAGCTATTGTATTAATTGCTTGAGGCATGTTGGTAGCTAAGGTTTCGATAAATTTATTGATAGGTCCTTTTATCATCATAGCCATCATGGCATTAAATTCGCCTTCAAAAGTTAATTGTACTTCACTTTTATTAGCTTCAACTTCAGTGATATTTCCTGTTAACGAAAAATCTATTTTTCCACCAGCTGCACCTAAAACAATTTTGCTGTTTGGTGTCATTTCTTTCTTTTTTAAGACAATTTCTGGCATTCCTTTAAGTGCAAATAAAAATTTGTCTTCACCTAAAACTTCAAATTTACTTATGTTTTCAGGCATTAAGTTTTTAAAGTTTTTGACATCGCTTAAAAAAATAAAGGTCTCTTCTGGAGATTTATCTAAAGTTACTTTAGGGCTTTCTAGTTTCATATTTGTATTTAAGTTATTTAAAATTAATAGTGTTTTATAGTATTGCTATTAATTTAATATCAATTAACGTTCCAAACGCTTGGATTGGCATTCCAGCGACCTAATGTCTCAATTTCTTTTTCAGAGATATAGTTGCTAGATGCAGCTTCCGTTAGTAAACTTTCGTAATTACTTAAGGTGTGTAAAGTGATATTTTCTTTTTCAAAATTTTCTTTTGCTACGTCAAACCCATAGGAAAATATTGCAATCATTCCTTTTACATTTACATTAGCTTCTTTTAACGCTTTGACAGCATTAAGACTGCTTTTTCCGGTACTAATTAAATCTTCAACAACGACTACATTTTGACCACTTTCTATATGACCTTCTATTTGGTTTTTACGACCATGTCCTTTGGCTTCAGGTCTAACATATATAAAAGGTAGCCCTAAATATTCAGCCACTAACATCCCAATCCCAATAGCTCCTGTTGCAACACCTGCAATAACATCTGGTTTTCCGTAATGTTCTTCAATAAATTTACTCATTTCCTCTCTAATATAATTTCTTATTGGAGGATAGGATAGTACAACACGATTGTCACAATAGATTGGCGATTTCCAACCTGAAGCCCAAGTAAATGGATTGCTAGGTTGTAGTTTTATTGCATTTATTTGTAATAAAACTTGTGCTGTTTGTCTGGCAGTTTGCTTGTTAAAAATCATATGGCAAAAGTACAGATTTATTTAATTTTACTTAAAATTAATTTTAAAATAAATTAGCATAAAGTCTCAATGTCATTAATTTTAATATTTTTACCTATTTATAACTAGCTACTATTTTTTATGCAATGCATTTTTGTAAACGATAAGCCTATCTTTTTGACTACTAAGGTGGAAAAAGAAACTGATTTTAAAAACTTTTTACTTAAGGATGTGGATTTGGATTTAGTACTCCATACGCTGTCCAAAAAATCGATAAATTCTGTTAGATTAATTGGACATAGTGACGATAAATTATTAAAATCCTTCAAGAAAAAATTACCAAATGTAGTTGCAGGAGGTGGTAAAGTCTTTAATGATAAAGGTGAAATACTTTTTATATACAGAAATGATAAATGGGATTTGCCAAAAGGTAAAACAGAAAAAAGAGAAACTATAGAAGAAACAGCGATTAGAGAAGTCGCTGAAGAAACTGGTGTATCCAAATTAAAAATTATAAAACCGTTACCTATTACTTACCACATTTTTAAACGAAATGGTAAGTCTAAACTTAAAATTACGTATTGGTTTGAAATGCATTCTTCATTTGAAGGTAATTTATTTCCGCAATTAAACGAAGGAATAACAAAAGTAGAGTGGTTAGATCAGGAGGCTGCATCTGAAGCTTTAAAAAAATCTTATGCTAATATTAAATTATTATTTTAAAACCATATTTTTTTATAAAAAAAACACAGTAGTGTGTTTTGTCCTAGGTATTTAGCATTTTATCTTTTAATGGTTAATTTTATACACTTTAGCCAATATTTTATTGTAGGAGAATTCAGTTAATTATTTTCGCACTTGTAAATGTAATTAATTTAAAACCCTCACAGTATGTATACAAAATTACTTAACCGATTGGTTAATTTTAAAGCAATGCTAGTCTTGTTAGCAATGACTTTTTCTTTTCAATCATTTGCCTTAGAAGACACCTATTGTGGTTCTATTGCAGGCTTTGAATTCTCTAACGGATCGACGACTACAGCAATTAGCCATAACCAATCTTACTACATTAACGATCTTCCAAATAACTTTTACGTTAACTTATTAGTTAGTGGTTACTCACAAAGTGCTAAATTTTATGTTAGAAATTTAGACACAGGACAATGTTATAACGTAAACGAAAATCATTTGCCTTATACTTTTCCAGGAGGAAATGGCGCATGGAACTATGGTTGTGGTAATTTTGAAGTTAAAGCTAAATTGTACAAATACGATAGCTGTGGGACATATTGCGATAGTGAAACTATTAGATTTACTATTACTTGTCAGCCAGAGGAAACATGTGGAGAAATTTCTGGATTTCAGTTTACAAATGGATCTCAAGATGTGACAATAACAAATAATGAAACTTATGCATTAGATGCCCTACCAAATAACTTTTATGTTGACTTATTAGTTGATGGAGCGTCGGAAAGTGCTAATTTAATATTAGTAAACTTAACAACTGGTCAAACATTTAATGTTGGTGAAAACTATACACCTTATACAATTCCAGGAGGAAATGCAGCATGGTGTTACGGAACAGGAGACTTTAAATTAATAGGAAAAATATTTGAAAACAATTATTTTCAAGGGACTTTATGTGATGAAGAGGTTATCTATTTTACAATTGATGAAACAACGTGTAGTCAAATTGTAGGATATGAGTTTTCAAATTTTGCTGACGCTACTGTAGCGATTGTAGATGAAGCAAATTATGATTTAGATAATCTTCCAGCAGATTTTAATATCAACTTATTAACCTCAGGAAATTTAGAAAGTGCATTTTTTACTTTAACTAACTTAGATACTGGAGAGGTATTTACTAAAACAGAAAATGCAATTCCATACACTTATCCAGGTGCAACTAATTCAGTTTGGTCACATGGTTGCGGTACATTTAAAATATGTGCTAGTATTTTTCAAGAAAACTATGCTAGTGGAACAGCATGTGATAACACTTGTGTAACATTTACAATTAATTGTGAAGAGCCTTGTGGTACGATTGATGCGTTTGCTTTCTCAAATGGAACTGATGATTTAACAATCACTGAAGGTCAAACATATAATGTTACAGATTTACCATCAGGATTTGCAATAGCAACTTTAATTACAGGAGCTTCACAAAGTGTTTCTACTACAATTACTAATGTAACCACAGGTGCTTCTGTTGTGGTAACAGATAACACATTACCATATTCTTATCCTACAGCAGCTGCTTGGGATTTAGAAGCAGGTTCTTACCAAATAGTATCTCAATTATTTTCAGAGGATAATGCTTCAGGCACACAATGTGATACGCAATCCATTAACTTTACTTTAGTTGATGTATTAGCTTGTCAAGCTACCTTTGCAGGAACTTCAACGATCTCTAGTGGATTAGCTATAGTTATTCCTGGTGTTGCGTCTACTGTAACAGTTAATTTAAATAACGATGCTATTTTACCTGATGGTTATAGTTTAGCTACAGTAATCACTAAAGGAGATGATTTAACAATTGTTGGGTTTAGTGAAAGCTTAGTATTAGATATTCCAGAAATGGGAGGTTTTTACACAGTACATACTTTAGCTTTTGATCCAGAGACATTAGATTTAAACGATTTAGTATTGGGTACGTCAACTGCTTCTGATGTTTTAGATTTAATAGAAAACAACCAAATATGCGCAGATCTGGATACTGTTGGTAGCCCATTAATGGTGATTGTAACTGGGTCTACAGACAGAAATAGTAGTATAGCTGTTGATCAGGTTAAAGGCAATCAAGCTATTGAAGCACAATTATCTGCAGATATTAGATTGTTCCCTAATCCAGTAGTAACACAATTAAATATTAACGTAGATTTACTTAAAAATGAAGTTCTTAACTACGCTATGATTGATGTTAATGGTAAATTAATACTTACAGGTAAGTTATCTAACAATAGTAATACTATTAATACCTCAGATTTAGCAGCAGGTTTTTATATCCTTAAGTTAAACTCAGAAGTAAGACAACTTACTAAAAAGATAATGGTTAGAAAATAACCAATTACGTTAAATAATAAAAAAACCGTTACAAATTGTAACGGTTTTTTTATGTTTAAAAATTAATAATGCTTTGCTTTAAAACATGTTTTAGCTTTTCTGGCATTTTATTATTTACAGCAAAAGACTGATTTATTTCTACCTCAATGCCTATATAATTGTTTTTAAATTGTTGTCTTAATGCAGTTGTAAAGCCATCGGCTTTTCCTAAATAGGGATAATTAAATCTGACACGATACTCCGGATTTAAAGCTAAAATATTTTTTTTGAATGACATTGCATATTGCTTTTCTTGAATCCTTCTAGAGTCGTATAAAAGACCAATGTCACAGTCTCTTATAGCATTGTTTAAAACAGGTGTAAAAGAATGAATAGACAGATGTATGACACTTAAATTGTTGTTTATGATTGATGCTATATACTTTGTTACAGCTTGCCTGTAGTCATTATAATACGTGTTAATTAGACTTTGTTTCTGTTTTGTTGTCAGTGTTTTTGTGTATGCTGAAAATAAATTTTTATTATTAGTAGACCTATTTAATTCTATTAATAAACGACTTGTAGTACTAAAATTTGAATAATCAGCAATAGGCTTTAAATAATTAAATACATCCAATGCACCTAAGTCATAACCTTTGTGTGTTTTTAAAACTGAAGTATCTAAAAAATAGGGTTTATATTCTAAAGGAATAGCATTGCCACCATGTTCACAAGTAATGACTAATTTCATTTTAATTTATAGGAATAAACATTTTGTTTTCCTCCAAACATGTTGCTAATTGTTTATAAACCAATTCAATATTTTTAACCGAAACATCATGATTCAACGCTTTAACAATTCTGGTTGAAAGCGTACCATGATTAAAAATGACTTCTAATGCGTTTTGGTAGTCCTTCGAAATATTATCTTTTACTAATATATATAGTTGTTGCCACACGTTTTTAACATTAGAGGCTTGCTTTATTCCAAATAACTCAAGGTAATCTAAGTTAGAGATGTTATATGCTTCACCATCTTTAATTACTGCGTTTAAAATAGAAAACAAATCCTGCTTTAACCATTTTTTTTGCTTTTTAAGACTTGTTGTATCTTCATTAGCTAAAAGCTTTAAGACTTCAATTATTAATGCGCAAATAGCAATGTCAGCTTTTGGACACTCTTGAATGTCGACTAGTCTAATTTCTATAGCATTTCGATCAAACCTTGCAATTGCACCACGACTATTTAAAAAATGATGATCTAAAATATTATTTGTGTCATACTTTTTAATGACTTGTTTTATGGGTTCAAAAATGGTAGCGTAGTAATCCGCTTTTGTAAAAACACGCTCTGGTATAACCAATCCAGTCATTTCTGGAATTTCTTTTTGATTGGTTTTATAATATTCTAATCTAGTGTCTTTAAATCCTGTAATTTTACCATCTAAAATAGGCGAACTTGCACATAAACCAGGGATTAGTGGTAAAATTATCCTGATGGCTGCATGTAGTTTTTCAAACTCTTTATCATCATAAAAGGGTAAGTTAATGTGTGTACTTTGCACATTACTCCAACCATGACCTTTACAATCAAAAATCCTGTTGTACAACTCGTAAACTTCACTATAACTGTGTTTCCATAGTTGTGTGTCCTTTAAGGGATTCATAGTAGGATGAGACGCTGTAGGTAGTAGTTTTGTATTTAAAGGTTTTAATAAATCATTTATTTCTATGATGTTTTGATGAAATGCTTCTGCAAGATTATTTAAATCGTTAGTTGGTCCATTCGTTTTAATTTCAACAACATGTCCAACCAATTCATTGCTCCATGCGATAGATCCGTTTTCGATATCAGAAGTTATTTTACCATTTTTTTTAGTAAGTAATACATCCACAATAGGAGCAACTTTAAAGCTGTTAGTGTTTACTAACATATATTCTAGCTCTATTCCGTAAACTTCAAATAAGTGATATTTTTTAGACATAATTATTCTAACCTAGTTTTTAAAGCCTGTAGTATTTTAGTGTAAACTAAATCGCCATAATAGGCATCCTCCACGCCATAGTCTATATTTGGATTGTCATTTATTTCAATAACCATTGGTTTGTTATTGACCACTTTTATATCAATACCATACAAGCCTTTACCCATTAGTTTTGCAGATTTTATTGCCATAGTAATTACATCCTTTGGGACGTCTTCTATAGGCAGGCAATCAGCGTCACCATCTTGATCATTTTTTTTGTCAGCATTCCAGTTATAGATTTGCCAATGTCCTTTAGCCATATAATATTTACAAGCATAAAATGGGACATCGTCGATAATGCCAATGCGCCAATCATAATCTGAAGGACAAAACTCTTGTGCAATAATTAAATCGGACTCTTTTAGCATATCTGTTACCAAGGTGTCATATTCTTTAGCTGTTTTAGCCTTTTTTACTCCAAATGAGAACGTGCTATCTGGTGCTTTTAATACACAAGGTAAACCAACTTGTTCTAAGACTAAGGCTCTGTTTTCCTTGTGGACAATTACTGTTTTTGGAGTCGCAATATGAGCATTGTTTAACGCTTCTGCCATGTACACTTTGTTGCAGCATTTTAAAATTGCTTCTGGGTAATCAATAATAGCGATACCTTCTTGCTGTGCTTTACGCGCAAATGCATAGGCTTCATTATTAACTTCAGTACTTTGTCTTATAAATAAAGCGTCAAAAGAGGACAAACGACTTAAATCTTTAGGCTCTATAATTTCAGCATAAATATTCATCTTTTCAGCAATGTCTATAAACTTTTTTAAAGCTTTTGTATTGCTAGGAGGAGCAGGATCGTTTGGATTGACCAAAATAGCTAAGTCAAAATCTGATGTTGTTAGTTTAGGTGTGTCGTAACGTTTTTTAGCAAAATACTGATTAGCAAAAAGGTTGACACTTTCAAGATGATCACTAGGGATTTCTGATTCTGAAATAGCTTTAATACTTTGTATATTCCACTTATTATTATGATGAAAATTTACGCGTAAAAAAGGAACTTGAAAATGTTTATAAAACAAACTGCTTAGCTCTTTATATTTTTGTGCCACATTTTGACCAAAGTATATACTTAAAGTAAACTCTCTAGACTTAATGCTTTTTAGGCTTTGTTGTATAACATCGTCAAACTCGTCGGAAACTATTTTGACTAGTTTAAGTGTTTTTAAATCTACAATGTTTCTTACTGTTGGAATGGCTAAATGACCTCTAGCTTCGGCTAAAAGCGAGACGTAGTAACCTTTGGATTGGTAACTATAATCTTTGCAAAGATTAAATATTCTTGCTTTTTTTAAAAGCGAAAATTTAGGATTGGTAAGATAATCTTGCGATGAAATTACCGTAATATTCTCAATCGAAAAATGCCATTTTTCTGGTTGATTGACAACAATGTATTTGTTCATTTTATGCGAAGATCGCGATATTAATTTATGTAAAGTTATATTATTTTTAAACTGGTTTTACAAAATGTAAAACCAGTTTAGTTAAATTTTTAATAAATAATTTTGGCTTATTTTTTAGTTAAGCTAAAGATGTCTTTACGTCTGTCTCTTAGGTTTCTAACGCTACCAAACTGGTTAAGTTCGCGTAGTAAATCTATGTCAACATCTGCGATTAATATCATCTCTGTGTTGGTTGTTGCTTCTGCTTTTATTCCATTTGCTGGAAAGGCAAAATCACATGGTGTAAATACCATGGATTGCGCATATTGGATGTCCATGTTATGCACTTTAGGTAAATTACCTACGCTTCCTGCGATAGCTACATAGCATTCGTTTTCAATCGCTCTTGCTTGTGCACAATTGCGTACTCTAGAGTATCCATTTTGTGTGTCTGTTAAAAACGGAACAAATAGGATGTCCATACCTTCGTCTGCTAAAAGTCTACTTAACTCTGGAAACTCAGAATCGTAACATATCAAAATTCCTATTTTACCACAGTCGGTATCAAAAGCCTCTAATTTAGTACCACCTTGCATTCCCCAAACTTTAGCTTCGTCAGGAGTGACATGAAGTTTTTCATAACGCTCCAAAGTACCATCACGTCTACATAAATAGCCTACGTTATATAGTAAATCCCCTTTCATTTCTGGAAAACTTCCTGTAATGATGTTGATGTTGTATGATATGGCTAATTCTGAAAATTTCTGAACGATTTCTTCTGTGTGTTTTGCTAGTTCTCTAATTGCTTCAGACTCTGGTAAATGGTTATTATCTGCCATTAAAGGCGCATTAAAAAACTCTGGAAATAATGCAAAGTCAGATCTATATCCAGATACTGCGTCAACAAAGTATTCGGCTTGTTGCATTAATTCTTCTAAATCTTTATACAAGCGCATTTGCCACTGTATAAGACCTAATCGTACCACTTTTTTCTTGGTAGCAGCTTTTTTAGATGGTTTTTGATAATAAATATTATCCCACTCTAATAGTACAGCAAACTCCCCAGAATCTTTGTCACCTTCTAAATAGCCTTTCAAAACTCTTAATGGGTGAAAGTCGTTTGAGATTTGAAAATTTAAAACTGAGTCATGAATTTCTTTTCTTTTTACCTTATCCATGTACTCCTTAGGTGTCATTTCGTTTTGGTAATTATGAAAATTAGGAATACGACCGCCAAAAACAATACCTCTTAAGTTAAGTTTTTCACATAACTCTTTTCTGTAATCATATAAACGTCTACCTAAGCGTAAACCTCTAAATTTAGGTTTAATAAATACATCAATTCCATATAATACATCACCAGATTTTGTGTGTGTATTAAAAGTATAGTTACCAGTAATATCCTCGTAGGTATGCTCTGCTTCAATCCTGTCATAATCAACTATTATAGACAAAGCACAACCAGCGATTTGATTGTTAATTTTAATAACAACTTGTCCTTCCGGAAACTTGTCAATTAAAGTTTTAATTTGATTTTCTCTCCAATATAGATTAGGCATAGATTTATATGCTTCTTGCATTGCTTCTTTTAACTCTTGATAATCATCTAAAGTTAGATATGCTAATTCTATATTTTCAATGTCTTGTGGATTCATTTTTATTTACTTGAAATTTTAAGTAAATGTAATATAAAAATTTATCCAATAATCAACAATAAAAATTATTTTTCAGACATTATTTTAGTCTATAAACAGGGTATTGTAAATGTGATTTTTCGTAATTAACACTCTGTTTGTGAAGCCAGTCAAGCTGAGCATACCAATTTGAGGCAAAGTCTTTGTCGTAAGATTTTTTAAGGTTAAAATTGATTCTTAATTTTGGGTCTTGTCTTAAAATTAATTCGGCTTTATCTTCCCAAACATAAGGCGAGAATCCTTCCTTTTGTTGCAGTATTGTATCGAAAAAATTCCAGTTAAAAAATGAATCAGGAGCTTGCGGTTCTAAAGTTTCAATTAGGTATCTAAAAGCCTCTTGATTAGTTTTAATAATATAATCGCCTTTATTAAATGTAATGGCGTCTTCCGAAACTTTTATACTTGTATTAAAATGCTGGTAATGTCCTTCATAAGCTTGAGACCTTGTTTGGTAGTTGTCAATTTTATAAGATTGAACCGTTAAAGTAGAGTCTGCGGTTAGTGGTGTCATCTCCACCTCATTTAATTTTAAAAGCTCAATGACATTCCACCATCCTTGTGGAATGATATAGGCTTGTGGTATGTTGATTTCTAAACTAGGTTTAAAATAATTTTGATAGGTAATTTGCTTTGTAAAAGGCTTGCTTCTGTCAAACTTTAAACGGTCTGCATCTGTAATGTTACTAGGTACAATATTACCTTCAAAACCTTTAAAATTTAAGGATGTGGTTTGTGTGGTATCTATTTCCCATTGCAATGGGTAAGTCTTTTTTGCAATAAGTTGTTGGTTGTAGTTTTGACGTAAAGATTTAATTTGTTCATGGTCTTCTTCTATAATTTCAATCATGGATTTCATTAACTCAAAGGTGCCTTCTACACGTTGTTTGTATGGTTTAAGCATGTGTGTTTCAACCATCATACCTAAGGTGTTAAACAAAGTAGTGTAACCCGTAGAATATCTTGGACTATCCATAAATTGACTAAATCCAGCTTCTGGAACTTTATTAAATACGTTAACATATGGAGTAATGTCCCATTGTTTAGTTGCTAACTTAGCTTCTAAGTTAGGTTGCATTTTGGTGTGTAAATAATTACCTAAAGTACCACCAAGCTTATTGTGTTGCGTAAATAAATGCGTTAAAGTATATTGGTAATCTGCGCCATTACTTACGTGATTGTCTATAAAAACATCAGGCTTTACCAAGTGAAAAATTTGAGCAAAAGTCTTAGCATTTTTGGTATCACTTTTAATAAAATCTCTGTTTAAATCAAAGTTTCTAGCGTTACCTCTAAACCCATAAGCTTTAGGGCCATTTTGGTTTGTTCTTGTAGAAGTGTTTCGATTTAAACTACCTCCAACATTATAAACAGGAATTGTGACTAATACAGTATGTTTAGGTGCTTCAATTTTACCGGAAGCAATATCTCTAAATAGCATCATAGTGGCATCAATGCCATCAGATTCTCCTGGATGTATTCCGTTATTAATTAGTAAAATACGCTTATCGTTTCTAATCGTTTTAAAATCAAAATTTCCATCAGGATTTAATGTGATTAAATGCAATGGTTTTCCGGAATCCGTGCTGCCAATAGAGTCGATAGATATTGAATTATAAGCTGTTGCTAAATCTTTGTAATACTGAATCGTTTGTTGGTAAGTGGCAGTTTCTAATCCTTGAGATTTTTCAAAAACAGTTTCAAAATCAAAATCCTTTTTAGTTGTAGATTTACACGAAACCACTAAAATTAATAAGACTAATATTTTTTTCATCAATTGTAATTTTAAATAACGGTTACACAAATATAATACTATAGACTTGTGATTGTTGTAATTAAACGTACTTTTGCAGCTTGAAAAATTGAAGAAATGACAGAGTTTATTAGAAAAATAGTTCCGAACGCAAAAGATGATGTATTAGCAGGAATAACCGTGTCTTTAGCAATGATCCCAGAAGTAGTGGCTTTTGCTTTTGTAGCGCAAATAGATCCTTTAATGGCATTATCAGGTGCCTTTATTATTGGATTGATAACAGCTATTTTTGGTGGTAGACCAGGTTTGATATCTGGAGCAGCAGGAGCTGTAGCAGTTATTTTTGTAACTATGATTGCGGATGGTCATACCAAAGGGATGTTAATGGATACACCTATTGAAAACATGGGGTTTTTCTATCTGATGGCTTGTGTGGTCTTAATGGGAATTATACAAATTTTTGCAGGTGTTTTTAAATTAGGAAGATTTGTTAGATTGATTCCGCATCCTGTAATGATGGGATTTGTAAACGGTTTGTCTATCGTTATTTTTATGGCTCAAGTAAAAATGTTTTCTCATAAATCCTTAAAAGTATCTGATGCAGGAGTAAACGAATATGTTAGTACCTACATGCAAGGCTCTGAGTTATATACCATGATTGGATTGGTATTATTAACTATGGGAATTATTTGGGGATTACCTAAAATAACCAAAAAGTTGCCTGCAGCATTAACTGCTATTTTAGTAACCAGCTTAATTGTTATTGGCTTTAATATGGACGTGTCTACTGTAGGATCTTATATTATTGAAGGAGGAGGAACAGGATTAAAAGGAGAATTTCCAACACCAAATATGGAGCTTTGGGAAAAATTACCATTTAATTTAGATACTTTAAAATTTATTGCTTTACCTGCATTTTTAGCAGCATCTGTTGGATTAATTGAGTCCTTAATGACTATGAATTTAGTTGATGAATTAACAGAAACCAGAGGAAACGGAAACCGAGAATGTGTTGCGCAAGGTGCAGGAAACATTGTGTCAGGATTGTTTGGTGGTACAGGTGGCTGTGGTATGATTGGTCAAACGGTTATTAACATTAATGCAGGTGGACGTGGTAGATTATCAGGAATTATGATGGCTGTGACTTTATTGTCCTTTATTTTGTTTGCAGATAAGTTAATAGAAATGGTGCCAATTGCAGCTTTAGTAGGTGTAATGTTTATGATGGTAATCGAAACTTTTGCATGGTCTAGTTTTAGAATATTAAAGAAAATACCAATGTCTGATGCAGTGGTACTAATAACGGTATCCTTAGTTACAGTATTTGTTGATTTAGCAGTAGCAGTGTTTATTGGTGTAATAATTTCGGCTTTAGTATTTGCTTGGGAAAACGCAACAAAAATTAGAGCTAGAAAGCGTATTAAAGAAGATGGTACTAAAGTTTACGAAATTTGGGGACCATTATTTTTTGGAAGCATTCAAGCGTTTAATGATAAGTTTGACGCTAAAAACGATCCCGAGAAAATAGAAATAGATTTTGTTGAATCTCGTGTGAGTGATCATTCTGCATTAGAGGCTATTTTTAATTTAGTTGAAAAGTATGAGAAAGAAGGAAAGCAGATACGTTTAAAGCATTTAAGCGAAGATTGTAAAGTATTACTATATAAATCTAGTCCTAAGTTTAGAGAGGTTGTTGTAGAGGCTATTGATGATCCTAGGTATCATTTAGCAGCTAATCCAGAAGATTTCCCTAAACCACTATCAGAGTATAAATTTTAAATAAAAAAAGGCGAGCATTTGATGCTCGCCTTTTTTTATTGTGAGGTTATTTAACCCTAACACTATCTGGAACTAAGACAGTGTAATCACCATTGTTTCTTATTACTTCTCTAACAATGCTAGAACTTATATAAGATGTTCTGGCAGCAGTTAATAAAAATACAGTTTCTATTTTTGATAGTTTTCTGTTAGTATGTGCAATTGCTTTTTCAAACTCAAAATCAGCAGGATTACGTAAGCCACGTAAAATAAATTGAGCATTAATCTCTTTACAAAAATCAATAGTCAGACCTTTATAGGTCATTATTTTTACTTTAGGTTCATCTTTAAAGGTGTCTTCTAAAAAACGTTTTCGGTCTTCTAAAGAAAACATATATTTTTTTTCAGAGTTAACACCTATAGCCACAACTACTTCATCAAAAAGTTTTACGCCACGTTTTATTATATCCAAATGACCTAATGTGATAGGATCAAAGGATCCAGGAAAAAGTGCTCGTTTCATAATTATCTTAGTTTAATCTCTATCCACTTCGTAAATGTACTCTTGCTCAAAAAGGGTTTTTATTTCCTGTTTTGAGTAGCCATCTAGCTCTGTGGTATAATTTTCTGTTTTATTTATTTTATAAATTTTAGATTTTCTATCTATTTCATAATCATTAAAAATGACGTAAATACTATCTGATGTGATTGTAGTAACCTTCATAGATGTGTAATATCCAGTTTGTGATGCCTTAACGGAATACACATCTCCAATCCTAGGATTGTTAATGTACAAGGTGTCATTTTCGTCATCTTTTTTACTTAAGTATGTTGCAACTAAAATAGCAAGAGTAATAATTATCAATCCACTAAAATACCAAAACGGAAACCTAACGCCTGTTTTTTCTAGTTCAAACTTTTGTTTTATTTGTTCAGGTAGTTCTTTTAGGCTGTACGTGCGTTTACAATGGTTGCATTCTAAAACATAAGTTTTACCTATAGGAAATAAAGGGATCCAATATACGTAAGCATATTTACCATAAATAGCATAATGCATGGTTTGTCCTTCTGTGCAATTGGGACATTTTACATTTATAAGTTGACCTTCTTTAAGTTTGCTAGCTTTACTTCCGTAAAAAACCATAGTGTTTGGGGATTTGGTTAATTATTAAATATAGGCTATTTATTTTAAAGCTTCTTCAATAGCATTTCCAAATAAATCAGGCATACTAATTCCTGCAGCTTGCGCTTGTTGTGGTAAAATACTAGCGTTAGTAAGACCAGGAATGGTATTCATTTCTAATAAATGAGGTTCGTTATTTTTAAAAATAAATTCACTTCTAGAAAAACCAGTCATTCTTAAAACCTCATAGACCTTTTTAGCTACAGTATTTACTTTGGCTTCTTGTGTTTTAGTTAATCTTGCAGGCGTAATTTCTTGAGATTTACCAAGGTATTTAGCTTCGTAATCAAAAAAATCATTTTCGCTAACAATCTCTGTAATTGGTAAAACTTTAGTTTCGCCTTTATAAGTAATAACACCCACAGATACCTCAGTACCATCTAAAAAAGACTCTATAATTATTTCGTCATCTTCTTTAAAGGCATGGTTAATTGCATGTTGTAGGTCTTCTTTTTTGTGCACTTTTGTAATACCAAAACTACTTCCAGCTTTATTAGCCTTTACAAAACAGGGTAATCCAACTTTAGTAATAATATCCTCCTCATTTACGGGATCACCTAAATTTAGGTAATAGCTTTCAGCAGTTAAAATACCGTAAGGCTTTAAAATACTTAAGCAATCTCTTTTGTTAAAAGTAACAGCAGCTTGATACATCCCACAACTGGTATGCGGTAAGTTTAGTAATTTAAAATAGCCTTGCATATAACCATCCTCTCCAGGACTACCATGAATAGCATTAAAAACACAATCAAAAGTAATTTTATTATTATCTATAGTTACAGAAAAATCGTTTTTATCAATAGCAAATTCTTGATCTGCATCGTCTACATAAACCCATTTGTCTTTAAAGATATGTATGCGATAGGCATTATATTTAACCTTATCTAAATTTTGATATACCACGTTTCCGCTGGTAAGAGAGATCTTATATTCACTAGAATAACCTCCCATTATTATGGCAATGTTTTTTTTCATTTAAATCTAAATTATTTCAGATATTCAATAAACCATTAAAATATTCGTTTTGTAAAAATATCATTTATTTTATTCCGAAGATAAAACCTTTTAGTTTTTATATATTTGCCTACAAAAATTAGTTAAATGAGTGTCATCAATTTTCTTAAAAGTAAAGTGTTTTTTAAGCAATTAGCAATAGCAGTAGTCGCTGTGGTTGTTTTAGTGTTTTTAATGCTTAAGTGGTTAAACATTACTACAAATAATAACGAGTTTGAAACGGTTCCGGATTTGACAGGAAAATCGATAGAAGTTGCAAAAATAGAGTTAGAAAAAAACAACTTGGTAATGCAAATTCAGGACTCGGCTAATTTTAATCCCGATTACCCAAAGTTTTCTGTAATAGAGCAGGACCCAAAAGCAAGCGCTAAAGTTAAAGAAAACCGCAAAATATACATTACATTAAATCCGTCAGGATACCGTAAAATAGCAGTGCCTGATTTAAGTCATAAAAGTTTTAGACAAGCAAAACCAACAATTGAAGCATTAGGCTTTAAAATAGGAAAAACAATATATGTTGACCATATTGGTAAAGATATGGTTAGAGAATTACGTCATAAAGGAGAAACATTAAAACCTAATACAAAACTGCCTAAAACAGCAGTAATAGATGTCGTGTTAGGTAACGGTAACCGTCCTGGAGGCAATTAAATTATGGAGGACTACACACCAGAATTACAAGAGGAAGATGCAGATGGATTATTTGAACATCATTCTTTTACAGCAGATAAAGGTCAAAAACCATTACGTATAGACAAATGGTTAATGAACAAAATAGAAAACGCAACACGTAATAAAATACAAGATGCAGCCAAAAACGGAAGCATATTTGTAAACGACGTACCAGTTAAATCTAATTATAAGGTTAAACCGGAAGACGTTATTGCAGTGCGTTTTGAGCATCCACCACATGAAAACCTATTGGTAGGAGAAGATTTACCATTAGATGTTGTTTATGAAGACGACCAATTACTAGTCGTTAACAAACCAGCAGGTATGGTTGTTCATCCAGGACATGGTAATTATTCTGGGACATTAATCAATGCATTAATATTTCATTTTGATAATTTACCTAACAACTCTAGCGATCGTCCAGGATTAGTCCATAGGATAGATAAAGACACATCAGGTTTATTAGTTGTAGCAAAAACGGAAGTTGCTATGGCACATTTGTCAGCACAGTTTAAAGCTAAAACAAGTGAGCGTGAATACGTCGCAATAGTTTGGGGTAACATGGATGAGGAAGAAGGTACCATAGAAGGTAACATTGGACGTCACCCAAAAAACAGACTGCAAAACACAGTATACTTAGACGACGATGCAGACAAAGGTAAACCAGCAGTAACACACTATAAGGTTTTAGAGCGTTTAGGCTATGTAACTTTAGTCAGCTGTAAGCTAGAAACAGGTCGCACACACCAAATACGCGTCCACATGAAACATATTGGACACACCTTGTTTAATGACGAGCGTTATGGCGGAAACCTAATACTAAAAGGAACCACGTTTACCAAATACAAGCAATTTGTAGACAACTGTTTTAAAGTATTACCACGTCAAGCACTACACGCAAAAACACTTGGCTTTGTGCATCCTACAACAAATAAATTTATGAGTTTTGAGTCTGAAATTCCAGACGATATTCAGGAATGTATTGAAAAGTGGAGAGGCTATTCCAAACACATGGAATAAGTTATAAAATATAATTTGGGCGTTACCACAAGGGTCGCGCTATCCATTATATCTTTTTTTGCCATATATGGCAGCAAAAAAAGGATGTCATTACTATCGCTAACGCAAAGACTAGCGATAGTAAACACACATTTTAATATATAAAATTACTATAGTTTCAGCTTTTATAAAGGTCATATAATTTGTATTTTTATATCAGAAATAAAAACACAATGAAACTAGTTATATCTCCAGCAAAATCGCTTGATTTTGAAAGCAAATTACCTACAGTAAAAGCGACACAACCTCTTTTTTTAGAGCAATCCACAAAACTAAATAAGGTATTAAAAAAGCAAAAGCCTAAAGACCTATCTCAATTAATGAGTATTAGCGATAATTTAGCACAATTAAATTATAACCGTAATCAAGATTGGGCACTACCTTTTACAAAGGATAATGCTAGACCTGCAATGTATGCTTTTAATGGAGATGTGTATAAAGGGTTAGACGCTTATAATATTGCAGCAGACAAGTTAGACCTTGCCCAAGATACTATCAGGATTTTATCTGGTTTATATGGTGTTTTAAAACCGTTAGACCTAATACAACCCTACAGATTAGAAATGGGAACAAAAATGCCAGTAGGAAGCAATAAAAATCTATATGAATTTTGGAAAAAAGATATAGTCAAAGCCTTAAACCAAGAACTAGAAGACGACGAAGTGTTTCTTAATTTAGCCAGTAACGAGTATTTTAAAGCAGTAGATACAAAAGCACTTAAAGTACCAGTCATAACAGCAAATTTTAAAGAATTTAAAAACGGTAAACTTAAAATAATATCGTTTTATGCCAAAGAGGCTAGAGGTTTAATGGCCAAATACGTTATTGATACTAACGCTCAAACCATAGAAGATTTAAAACAGTTTAACTACAATAATTATCAATTTGATGGAAACCTCTCAACCCAAAAAGACTTGGTCTTTACAAGATAATAAACGTACTCAATCAGAACGCGATTTATTTAAAGCAACAGGGAAGCCAAAAAAAAATAAGAATGTAACGTATTTACTTTCTGTAATAGCAGCTTTATTGTTAGTTAGCTTTGTGTTGCCTAAATTATACGATCAGGTAATTACTGTTTGTATAACAGACACTATCTGTTTAAATTCAGAGCATAACTTTATACTATATCCACTGTATATTTTTTGTACTATAGTAATATTGATTTTAGCAATTTATGGTGCTTATGTAGTTGGTAAAAAAATAGGAGAACGGTTTAAGGTTTAACCGTATCTTTTTTGTCCACATTAATTTTGGTTTCCGGTTTTACACGTTTTTTAATTCGTGGACGTCTAGTACCAAATGTACCTCTGTTAATTTTTCCTCGTTTGGATTTTTTATCTCCTTTACCCATTTTTTTTTTTATTTTAAAATTATAGTATAAGGTAGTAAAAGCACTATTTTTAAACAAGGTTATATTATTAAAGTTGTTATAAAATTTATTTGGACTTTATTTTATACTTAAATTATACGATGTTTAAACATATACATCCATATCCACCGTTTATTAAAAAAGATACCACTAAGCTAATAGTCGGTACTTTACCACCACCACGTTTTACTACTGGACAGTTATTAGAAAAAGATGTAGACTTTTGCTATGGAAGCTATTATAACAGTTTATGGTTATATATTGATAAAATTCACAGTTTAGGTTTACGTTATGATAACTCTCATGAAGCCATCCAACAACGAAAGCGTTTTTTAATTCAAAATAAAATTGGTGTTTGTGATATTGTAGCTAGTGCAGAACGAGAAAAAATAGATGCTTCAGACCTAGGCATGACCAATATACATCTACGCGATTTAATTGGTTATTTACTAAAGTATCCAAATATTGACACCTTATTATTTACAGGAGGTAACAGCAAAAATGGACCTGAATATTTTTTTAGAAAACATATTAAAGACTATAATATTTCTTTTAAGTTGGTATCCAAAATCACGCCTAAAATTCATCAATTTATGCTACCAAATGCTGTAAACACAGTTGATAACATTAAAGCTGATTTATTCAGTAATAAAAAAGAGCGATTAATTAAAACTGTATCATTAACCTCAGGATCTGGAGCAGCAAATATCGCTATTGGTAGCAATCCATTATATAAGCAGTTAAAAGCTAAAGACCCAAGTTTTAATACTTTTGATTTTAGGGTCATGCAGTATAGTGAGTATTTTTAGTAATTAATAAATAGTACCAATAGGATGCCTATTATAGCAGGAAGTGCTTGTACAAAAAATATTTTTTTAGAAACACTCATCGCTCCATAAATACCAGCAATAGCGACACAACTTAAAAAAAACATTCTAATATTGGATTGCCAGTATTGATCAGTTATAAAAAAAGTCCATAATAATCCAGCAGCTAAAAACCCATTATACAAACCTTGGTTGGCAGCCATGCTTTTAGTAGGTTTAAAAAGCGCTTTTGGAAAACTTTTAAAAACTTTACGACCTGTAGTTTCCCAAGCAAACATTTCAAAATATAAAAAGTATACGTGTAATAACGTTACAAATCCAATAACAAGGTTTAATAGTATATCCATAATTATCTTTTTAAAAAATTGAATCTAAAAATTGTTTAATGCTTTCTTGGTTAGCTTTTATTAAGGCTTCGCGTGCATTTTCCTTATCCTTTGGTTTTTTATCCTGAGACAATTTAAACTTACCTTCCCAAGTGTCTATTGTGATTTCAAACATTTTAATATACTCTAAATTTTTATCTAATCTAGGATTGTTGGACTCCAAAACATAGTTGTGTTCTGGAGCTTCTAAAAATTCAGTCATGGTAATCAAAGATTGTTTTAAAGCTTCAGTACTTTCAATTTTAGTCACTTTTCCAGTTAAATGTACTCTAATATAATTCCAAGTTGGTAATTGAGTAGTTGTATATACGCTAGGCGATATATAGCATTGTGGGCCATAAAAAAGGATAGTGACTTCGTTTTCATCCTTTAAAAGATTAGTCTGTGGATTATATATATCAATGTGGCCAATTAATTTACCATCAGTTTCACGATATATTAATGGTAAATGTGTAATTAAAGGAGTGTTATCCTTTACAGATATAATAGTTGCTAAAGGATATGTTTTTATCACTTCTAATAAGTGTCCTTTATCATTTTCTTGATGTTTTGCTGGAGGATACAATAGATTTATAAGGTTATAAGTTCAAAGTATTTTATTTCATTTAAAATTTACTAAATATTGTGTAGATTTATAAAATGTCTGATAAAAGTACTTCATTTTCAATAAAAAACTGGTCTCAGGACGATCAACCTAGAGAAAAACTACTTTACAAAGGTAAAGTCGCCTTAAGTGATGCCGAGTTGGTTGCCATTTTAATAGGATCTGGTAATAGACAAGAAAGTGCTGTTGCTTTATGTAAGCGTATTCTGGCGTCTACAGACAATAATTTAAGCCAATTAGGAAAACTGACCATAAAACAATTAATGGAGTTTAAGGGAATTGGGGAAGCCAAAGCAATAACTATTATTGCAGCTTTGGAGCTAGGACGTAGACGTAGAGGAGGAGAAGCACTAGAAAGAAAGAAGATAACCTCTAGTAAATCTGTATTTGAATTGATGCAACCTATTATTGGCGAGTTACCACATGAAGAGTTTTGGATAATTTATTTAAATAATTCAAATAAAGTAATTCACAAAAGCCAACTAAGTAAAGGTGGAATAACAGGTACATTAGTAGACACTAGATTGGTTTTAAAAACAGCTTTAGAGGTTGGAGCAGTAGGCTTAATATTAACACACAATCATCCTTCAGGAACTTTAAAACCTAGTCAAGCAGATAAGGATGTGACCTTAAAATTAAAATTAGCAGCACAAAGTTTAGATATAAAAGTTTTAGATCATTTAATCATTACAGAGCAAAGTTATTTTAGCTTTGCAGATCAATCTATACTGTAATATGCTATTAGTTTATACACATAAAATAACACCTAGAGTAAAGTATGTTTTTAAACAAATTTGTACTAGAATTTTAGGAGTGCCTGTTAGTTTTACTACTGTTATTGAAGAGTTTATTGCACATGATAGTTTAAAAATGTCTTATACAAGACAGCCTTTAAGTAACGAGATTTTTGTGCGTAGCAATGAGTTGCTATTTGAGCAAGGATTATCAGATATTGACATAACAGTCTTACCTTGGGAAGACACAAAATGTTTTTTTCCAACAGGAGATAAAAGTGCAGTACCATTTGATATTTTTGCAGCCTCTTTTTATTTAATTAGTAGGTATGAAGAATATTTACCACATCTTAAAGACGAGTTTGGACGCTACACAGCAGAAGAGAGTTTAGCATATAAAAACAATTTTTTAGACCAACCTGTAGTAGATATTTGGGCATACAAATTTAAAGCTATTTTACAAGCCACTTATCCAGATTTTAGCTTTCCAGAACAAAAGTATACTGTAATTCCTGTTATTGATGTTCCTATGGCTTACGAGTATAAATTAAAAGGAATAATGCGCACTGTAGGAGGTACGTTTAAAGATTTTTTTACTTTTAAATTTAGACGCTTGTACGAGCGTTATTCGGTTTTAACCGGTTTTAAGCGTGATCCATTGGATAATTACAAGTATATTATTAATAAGCAAAAAGCTTCAAAATATAAGTTTGTGTTTTTCTTTTTATTAGGCGATTTTTCAACCTATGATAAAAATATCAATCCTCAAAAGCAAAAGTTTATTTCGTTAATCAAACACATTGCAGATTATTGCAAAATAGGTATCAAGACCTCTTTTTTTGCTTTAACAAATTTGGATTTATTAAAAGAAGAGAAAACAAGAATGGAGGGTATTATAAACAATGCTATAGTGGGTTCTAGACACTCGTTTTCTAAAGTTAATTTGCCAGAATCATATCGTAATTTAGTCGAGTTAGAAATTCCTGAAGACTATACCATGGGTTACGTTAATCATTTAGGGTTTAGAGCCGGAACGTGTACTCCATTTTTATTTTATGATGTAGATTTTGAAGTGCAAACACCGCTTAAAATTGTCCCTTATCAAGCATTAGATTTTGCATTTTTAAAATATCACTCGTTATTAGATAAACAACAATCTTTAAAAAGATTAATTAAAAGTATCAAAAATGTAAATGGTACTTTTGTACCTGTGTTTCATAACTACACCTTTAATAAACAAGAACGTTGGAAACACTTTAAAACCTTATTCAATATTATTTTAGATGTTAAAAAAAAATAAAGTAGAACATATATTTTTTGATTTAGATCACACGCTTTGGGACTTCGACAAAAACTCTGCTTTAACCTTTGATTTTCTTTTTAAGAAATATGAGGTTAATACTAAATTAGCCGATTTTTTAAAATTTTACGAACCCATAAATCTTAAATATTGGAAATTATATAGAGATGAAAAAGTATCTAAAGACAATTTGCGTTACAATAGATTAAAAGAAACCTTCGATGCTTTACAATTTAGCATTGAAGATGATTTGATTAACACAATATCTGAAGATTATATTAACCATCTAAGCAGTTTTAATCATGTATTTGATGGCACTATAGAGTTGTTGGATTACCTTAAAACCAAATATAATTTACATATTATTACAAATGGATTTAAGGAAGCACAAAACAATAAATTAAAAGGATCTAAGTTAGATCATTATTTTACTACAGTTACAAGTGCAGAGGTTGCAGGTGTTAAAAAACCTAACCCTCAAATTTTTAACTTTGCATTAAAGTTAGCTAATGCCAATTCGGCTAACAGTATCATGATAGGAGATAATTATGAAGCAGATATTTTAGGCGCATTAGATATTGGATTGGATGCCATTTGTTTTAATTACCACAAAGCAGAAATTAGTCCAGAAATTAAGGTTGTTAATCATTTATTAGACATTAAAAAATATTTATAATTATGAAAATTTCAAATAAAGTAAGTGTAATTGTTATTATGTTAGTAAGCTTACTAACAAGTGTCAACGCACAAGACAAGTTAAATAATTACAAGTATGTTGTAGTTGCTAATCAATTTGATTTTCAGTCAGAACCTGATCAATATAGATTAAATGGTTTGACTACGTTTTTATTACAAAAACAAAATTTCACTGTATTTAGTAATACCGATGTTTTACCAGACGATGCTATAGCAAATGGTTGTTTAGTATTGTATGCAACATTAAAAAATTCATCTTCATTATTTAAGACCAAAGTAAACATCCAATTTGAAAACTGTAAAAAAGAAATTGTCTTTGCTTCGGATATTGGCGAGTCTAGAGATAAAAAGTACATCGTAGCCTATAACGAAGCAACACGTAATGCATTTAATACCTTTTCAAGTTTTGAGCACACCTATAAAGCGACAACAGAAAATAGTACAACAACGCAAGTGGAAGCGCTAAAACAAGAAATAGAAACCTTAAAAGCTAATAAAGTAACTGAAGAGAGTCCTAAAGTAACAACTATAGATAAAACTAAAGATGAGGTTGTTAAAGCAACCAATACAGCTGTCAAATCCAATAGTAATTTAGAGGTAGCTACTACAGCAGATAACACCTTAAAAGCCCAATTAATAACAGGATCTGTATTTAGTTATAATCTATTAGACGCAAATAACACTGTTGTTTATACTATTCTATTTTCAGGTAAAGAGGATTATTACATTGTAAAAGGACAAGACGCTTTAATCTATAAAATGAATAATCAATGGGTATTGGCACACTACGTTAATAATGACTTACAGATAAAGGCAATTAATATTAAGTTTTAGTAACCATATTTTTCCTTCCAACGTGACCTTAAAAAGTCGCGTTGGGCATTTTCCCTAGCATTATTTCCTGGGTCGTATAACTTAGTATTACTAACCTCTTTTGGTAAAAACTCTTGACTAGCAAAATTATTTTCATAATTATGACTGTACTTGTAGTCTTCGCCATAACCAATCTCTTTCATTAATTTAGTTGGTGCATTTCTAATATTTAAAGGCACACTTAAATCTCCAGTTTGTTTAACCAATTGTTGAGCATGGTTAATAGCCATATAAGCAGCATTACTTTTTGGCGAACTTGCTAAATAAGTGGCACACTGACTTAATATAATTCTAGACTCAGGGTAACCAATCGTGCTTACAGCCTGAAACGTTGTATTAGCCAT
The DNA here is from genome assembly GCF_038900355.1 of Olleya sp. AS48. Lineage (NCBI taxonomy): Bacteria > Pseudomonadati > Bacteroidota > Flavobacteriia > Flavobacteriales > Flavobacteriaceae > Olleya > Olleya sp. AS48. Next base: position 68,264 of record NZ_JBBMRD010000010.1, read on the forward strand.
AACCAATGCAGTTGGATTAGCATTACCAATATCTTCACTAGCTAAAATTAGCATACGTCTAGCAATAAATTTTACATCCTCACCACCTTCAACCATTCTAGCCAAATAATACACAGCAGCATTTGGGTCGCTACCTCTAATGGATTTTATAAAAGCAGACACAATATCATAATGCTGCTCTCCAGTTTTATCATAACGCACAGTATTATTTTGTACCTTGTCTAAAACCATAGCATCTGTTATTGTAATAATAGGTTTATCCTCACTATTAACAACCAGTTCAAAGATGTTTAAAAGTTTTCTAGCATCACCACCTGACAAACGCAATAAGGCACTCGTTTCATTAAGTTTTATAGTCTTTTTAGATAAGTACTCGTCTTTTTCAATCGCACGCTTTAAAAGGTCCTCTAAATCACTTTTTTCAAAAGCTTTTAAAATATAAACCTGACAGCGTGACAATAATGCCGATATTACCTCAAAACTTGGATTTTCAGTCGTTGCACCAATTAGCGTTACCCAACCCTTTTCTACAGCTTGTAATAAACTATCTTGCTGTGATTTGCTAAATCTATGAATCTCATCAATAAACAAAATTGGGTTTTTAGCAGTAAATAAACCACCACTATTTTTAGCCTTCTCAATAACCTCTCGCACATCTTTAACACCAGAGCTAATTGCGCTTAAAGTATAAAAAGGACGCTTAGAGGTTTGCGCAATAATATTAGCCAACGTTGTTTTTCCAATACCAGGAGGTCCCCAAAGTATCATACTAGGTATAATGCCTTGATTAATATGACTGGTTAAAGTCCCGTTTGGACCTACTAAATGTGACTGACTTATATAGTCGTCTAAAGTTTGTGGACGTAATCGTTCTGCTAAAGGCGTGTTCATAACTGTAAAATTAAATTAAATTTTGTTTAGGCGTGTCTTTTTTGCGCATTCTTAACAAAAAAGTCTGGCTTTCATTACTCAATCTTTTTGCTAAGGCAAAAAGGATTTTAGACAAATCATTCAATTACGAAGTCATCACGATTTCTTTCTAAATAGTATTCATGAGTAATCCTTCACGCAGTAACCGACTGACATTATTGCAAGACATTAAAAGTGGTTAACTATTTGCTATATGTATTGCAAATGAAACAACAAGAACCTTTTAAGTTTACCATAGACGTTATTGCTTATCCAATAGGGTTTGTAATATTGCTATGGTTAATTTTTGCTATCGAAATTAGGTTTGGATTTTCCCTTAATTTTTTAGGCATCTATCCTCAAAAAATAACAGGGTTAATAGGCGTGATTTGCAGTCCGTTTATACATTCTGGGATTTCCCATTTATGGCATAATACCATACCTTTATTTGTGTTAAGTACAGCCTTGTTTTATTTTTATAGACCTATCGCATTTAAAGTACTGTTGTATGGCATACTATTATCTGGTTTTTTAACTTGGTGCATTGGTAGACCATCTTACCACATAGGAGCAAGCGGATTAATATATGTATTAGCTAGTTTTGTTTTTTTTAAAGGTGTTTTTGCCAAACACTATAGGCTAATTGCATTGTCCTTACTAGTCGCTTTTTTATATGGTAGTATGATATGGAATACTATTCCTTTGGAGGAAGGTATCTCTTGGGAAGGTCATTTAAGTGGTTTAATCGTGGGATTAGTATTTGCTTTATTTTTTAGAAAACAAATAGCAAAACCGAAAAGGTATGTTTGGGAAGAACCCGATTACAACGAAGACGATGACGAGTTTTTAAAACATTTTGATGAAAACGGTAATTTTATCGAAACCACAGTAGAGGAGGAGTTACCTGAAAATAATCTTCCAGAAGTAACGCTTCCTGTTACTATTAGTTATACTTATAAAAAAAATAAAGAGTTATAGACGTTGTCTTACCGCTTCATATAAAAAGGCACCACAAGCAACACTAACATTTAAAGATTCTATTTCACCTAATAAAGGTAGTTTAGCTTTCTCATTAGCTATTTTTAATATAGATGGATTTATACCACGACCTTCAGATCCCATTATAATAGCACAGGGCTCTTTAAACGAAACATCAAATAATGTATTATCCGTTTTCTCTGTCGCAGCAATAACTTTAATATCTGACGCTTGCAGAAAAAACACAGCGTCTTTAATGTGATCCACTCTACAAATAGGCACTTTAAATACTGCACCAGCACTTGTTTTAATAGTATCACCATTTACAGGAGCCGCACCTTTACTTTGTATTATTATTCCGTCTACTCCAGTACATTCTGCAGTACGTATTATAGCACCAAAGTTTCTAACATCACTAAGTTGATCTAATAATAAAAAAAGCGGAGTTGTATTTTTTTTAGACACCATGTCAAACAATTCCTCAATATCATAAAACTTAACAGGAGCAATTTGTGCAACAGCACCTTGGTGATTGTTTTTTGTTAATCTATTTAATTTTTCAACAGGAACGTAAGATGAGTTAACTCTCTTGTCCTTTAATACTGTTTCTAATTCTTGAAACAAGTCGCCTTTTAGTCCTTTTTGTAAAAAGACTTTATCTACATGTTCGCCAGCATTTAAAGCTTCAATAATAGCTCTAAGTCCAAATATCTGAGTTGTTTTATCCATGTCGCAAAGGTATAAAAAAAGAGCCTGATATAAATCAGGCTCTTTTAAATTTATTAATTAAGGTTTAATTACTCTGCAGCAACAACCTCATCATCTGCATTTTTTAATATGTATTTACCACCAACAACACTTAATGTTCCTAGTAATACTTGACCATTCCCACCAGCAGCACTTTGTGGGCTGTTAGAAAAGTAAGTTGCAGGGAAATCAATGCTAGCATTGAATGTTCCAACGTGATTTATAGTTAAAGTAAATGGTAAAGCAAAATCTCCATCTAAGATTTCATTTTCGTCTGCATCTAAACCTAAATCTACTTCATATAAGTCAGCAACGATTACGTAATCACCATCAGCTAAAGGACCTCCTGGAGCTGTTGTGTTTCCTGGATTAGCAGCTGCGTTTGCAGCACTAATTTCTTCTGGGCAACTTGCCCATGAGAACCAAGAACCTAAGTAAAAATCGTAATCTATTAAGTTACATAATGAGTCAGTATGATCAACAGTTTCGTCATCTAAATCAGTTTCAAGTATTTTTTGCTCGATAGTAACATAACTTACTGTTTTGTCAAAATCCATTACAGCAACTAACTCATCACTAACATAGTTAGTAACTTCTAAGTCAATAAAGATAGCTCCACCTGCAGCTAATCCATTTTTGTTATCAGCACTTGTTAATTTAAATCTTAAATTTTCAGTACCTTCTTTTAAAACGTCTTGTACAGCAGTAATGTTAAAAGTATGGTTTTCTGCATATGCAGGAAATTCAATTTTGTAACCAAACGCTCCAAAACCATCATCTACAGATGTTGCACCAGTAGCTAATCCGTCAGCATCGCTAACAATATAGTCAGAGTTAGAACCACCAGAAACTAATTCTAGTTTAAAGTCCATTTCTTCTTTATAAGTAGCATCTGTTGTTAAAGAAACAGTAATTGTTTCTCCTTCCATTATACTAGTAGCAGATTGCCCTGTCATAGATACAGTAGGCTTATCTGTAGTAGTGTAATTTACATCATCATTAACACATGATGTAAGCGCTACAACAGTACATGATAATAATATATTTTTAATGTATTTCATCGTCTTATATTTTTTATTGTAAAGTTAATATCCAAGTACTTCCAGAATATATAGGTCCAGCAGATCCACCAATACCAAATTCAGGGAATACTAATTGTCCTGTAGCTTGGTCAACATAACCTGGACTACCTTGGATAATTTCGTTAGAAAATTGCCATTCAGTAAAGATTAAGTTACCAGCACAAGCATAGAAGTAAGACTTGTAAGTGTTGTTTGGCCATCCAAACATACTATTTAATTCATAGTTACCAGCTCCTAAGTGTACAATCGTGTGGTTAGCAGGTGTTGCATAGTTTACACTATACGTTCCAGCTAAATCAGTACGACATAATTGTAATCTTACTAAAGTAGATTCTAATTGCTCAGAAATTACTACGTTATCTACTGTTACTAATGTTTTTAGGTTAACTACAAAAACAGTAGTTTTTGCATTATCTAAAGCATCGTTATTAACTTTAATTGGAATTAAATCAAATGTTGAGTTAGCAGGTATAGTTGTTTCTAAAGTTGTATCAACCCAGTCGAAATGTGTTCCAGGAACAGCTATAGGATATTTTCTAACATCATCACTTGGATCAAGTGGTGTATTATTAATATCTAACATTGTTTCTAAATCAGCTAATTCATCGTCAGATATTTTTAAATCTGCAAATGTTCCAATTTCATAAGACATAGTGATCGTTGATCCTGAAGGTTGTCCTGATTGTCCACCAATAAGGTGAACAGGAATATCAAAATCAAACTGAGCACCTGGCTCTTCAACAAAGTTCCCTAAGTTATCGTCAGTTTTAAAACCAACTACTAAAGGACCGTTAAATGTTTCATTGTCTACATCAATTTCGTCATCAACGATACATGATGCTAAAAGCGAGCAGCTTAAAACTGCTAACAAATAAGTTCTTAAATTTTTCATTTCTTTTCTTTTTTATAGTTTATTGTGCCCAGAATGGTCCTGTTGCAAATGCTTGTGCACTGCTTACTGGAGGAACATTAGAAGCATTTGATATTAACTCAGACGAAGGATATAATAATCTTTTTGGTCTAGTTGATGATTGCGCTGTTGTAGCTAAAGGTATTCCTGAAGGATATCCAGTTCTTGTAAACTCGATATAAGATTCCAAACCATTAATTCCATTTAAAGCAACCCATTTTTGTCTCATGATAGCTTCAGTTTTCTCAGCATCTGTTCCAGCCCATCCAATAGTTGGAGCAGTTGGGTTATAAGTAGAAGAATCTAATCCAAATAAGTTGAAAGACGCATCAATACCAGCTTGGAAAGATGTTTGAGCATCACCACTTAATTTACCTAATAATTGTGCTTCAGCTTGTAATAAGAAAGATTCAGCAGCTGTCATTAAATAACCATCTTGAGCAGAGTTTATTACTAAACCAGGTCCAATTGGAGAAAGACTTTCTGGAGATTGAGTACCATCAAAACCTTGAGTATGTCCAACGTATTGGTCATCATCGTTTAATCCGTAAAGTGCAGTTAATCTTGCATCTGGTACAGCTCCTGGGAAGTTACCTTTTAAGAATTCAATTGCGTAATCAGATCCTCTGTAAAAATTATAATTTACTGAAGTAGACTCATCATTAGAGAACATTAAAGCGTAAAATGGATTTTGTTGTGCAACTTGTCCATCAGAATATCCTGGATTAATTACAGCATCAACTGCAATAAAGTTACTACCATCTAGTGCAGCAAATTGTGCATCTAAATACGTTGCTAATTCAGCATCATTTCCTAAAGTATAAGCTTTAGTTGCTTGTCTTAATAATAGTCTTAATTTAATTGTGTTACCTAAAGTAGCCCAATTTGACATTGCTCCACCGTAAACGATATCCTCTGATCCTACAGCTGTTGCTGATCCAGAAGAAGCTATTAAAGCAATTGCTTCATCAATTTCAGTTACTAAAGATCTGTAAATCGTAGCATCATCATCATAAGAAGGTGTTAAGTTATCAATACCTTTATGTGCTTCTGTGTAAGGAATATCACCATATAAATCTACTAAATACTGAAAGTAATATGCTTTCATAATTTTAGCAATCGCTTTATGATTGTTATACTCACTACCATCGTAATCTATGATTGCTTGAAAATTAGCAGTCGTTAAATAAAGACCATCGTAAATGTCATCGTAAAATCCATTATCGATCGCTAATGAGAATTCTTCAGAGAAACCACCTGTAAAAGCATTTACGTTAGCTCCCCATCTGTTCATCATTACGTTTCCTAGAATGTTCATTCTTCTAGCTTGTTGTCTGTATGTTGATGCTAATGCACCTGCTAATACTAAATCAGGCGTTACAACATCTGCAGATGGACTATTTGGATTGTCATTGATATCCAAATAATTACTACATGACATAGTAATTGTAAGAATTACTAATAATATAATATTAAATTTTGTTTTCATCTTTGAATTTTATTAAAAAGTTAAATTAACACTTAGTCCGTAACTTCTAGTTGCTGGATATTGTCCAGATACACTTAAACCTTGAGCATTTCCTGTAGTGTTAGAGAATTCTGGATCAGCGTATCCTCTGTTTTCTTTAGGTAATACAACAAACGGGTTTCTTGCATTTACACCTACTCTTACTGAGCTAAATCCAATAGCATCTAATGCTTTTTGGTTAAGGCTATAACTTAATGAAAGCTCTCTTACTTTAAATGCAGTTGCATCTAATACAAAGTTTTCAGATACATCTCTATATTCATTAGAGAAATAATCTAAGTAGTTAGCGTAAGTTGTTCCACCTGTAACAACGTTTGTGTTAGCAGCATAAACTCCTGGAGAAGTTTCGATAGCAGAGTTAGGGAAAATAAATCCTCTTCTTCCGTTTTCAGCAGATTCTACTAAGTGTCCACTCCATGATAACCAGTCTTTAGTACCAGCCCAGAATTGACCTCCTGTTCTGTAATCAAATACACCAGCTAATCTAAATCCTTTATAAGTTAAAGAAGTACTTAAACCTAATACATAATCAGGGTTTGCAACTCCTAAATTAATAAACTCAGACGTTTTTAATGGGTTTCCTGTAGAAGGGTCAATTAAGACACGTCCATTAGGATCTCTTTGGTAACCTGTACCTTTAATTAAAGGGAAAGCTTCACCTACTGTAGCGAAGATACCTACATCTGCGTTTCCGTTTCCTAATGAAACTTCATCAGTGTTATCAGATACTTTCTTAACGATTGTTTCATCAGAAGCAATGTTAAAGTTTAAGTCCCATCTAAAGTTATCATTTCTGATTGGTGTAATACCTAAATCAACTTCGTAACCTTTAGTTTCTGTTTCTCCAATGTTAATTGTAGATTGAGTTAATCCAGAAGCTGTAGATGAAGTAACGTTTGTTACTAAGTCAGTGTTATTTGTTACATAGTAAGAAGCTCCAATTGTTACACGGTCTCCTTTAAAGAATGCTAAGTTTAAACCTATCTCTTTGTTTGTAATAAACTCATTAACTAAGTTTGGATCTGCTACACTTGTGTCTACACCAAAAGAGTTAAGACCTCCAAAAGGGAATCCACTAACTTGGTTGTAAGTATTGTTGATTTCATAAGTTCCTACACGATCATTACCTACTCTTGCGTAGTTAGCTGATATTTTAGCGTAGTTTAAAACATCTCCTTTTAATTCTGGGAATGCTTTAGTTGGAATGAATGCTAAACCTGCACTTGGGTAGAAGAAAGAGTTGTTATCACTATTTAATCTTGAAGTCCAGTCATTTCTACCTGTTAAAGTAGCAAATAAGAAATCTTTATATCCTAAATCCACACTTGCAAATACAGCATAACTTCTGTTTCTAGAAGTACTGTTAGATACTGTTGGTGTTCCTGTAATGTTGTCAATGTTATAAAAACCAGGGATAGTTAAGTTACTACCTGCAACACTTGTGAATGTAGATAAGTTATCTTGTATGTTGTTACCTAATGTTGCTTTTAATGAAACATCATCATTTAACATATAATCAAAGTTTAAGAAGATATCGTTATAGATATTCTTAGATTCTTGATTGTTTGTACTAAAGTTAGATACAGTAGAGTGATCTCCACCACCAACACCTAAAAGGTCAGTATATCCATTAGTATATCCTAAAAAGTTGCTGCTAAAAGTTCTTAAACTTGAAAGAGAACTTACGTTAATGTTATCGTTAATTTGGTATTTTAAATTGATGATACCGTTAAAACGATCAGACTCATCATTGTTTCTGATGTTATCTCTCATCCAGTATGGACTTCTGTAATATGATGTCCAGTGGTATTGATTTAAAGGTTGAGAAAACTGTCCAACAGGAATGTTAGTTGCAGTTTGTAGTAACTCAGTAAATAAAGCAGAAGTAGTAGTACTTGTTTTAGAGTTAACATAGTTAATGTTACCACCTAATTCCCATTTTCCGATTGTTTTACCAGCCTTAAATAAGATGTTTGTTCTACCTAATTCATCTCCATCTACAACAAAATCAGTGTTTTGTCTGTTAACAGATAATAAAGCGTAAGATGTTGCATCTCCACCTGAGATAGAAACTCCTGTTTGCTTAATTGTACCTGTTTTAAAGAAATCTTTAATATTGTCTTCAATAGCAGAATATGGTGCCATAATGTAAGATCCATCAGCTTGCGCTAAACCTACAGGCATTATTGATCCATCAAATTCTGGACCCCATCCTCCGTTTTCATATGCTACGTGACCACCATTCCAACCTTGACCGTACTTAGTCTGTCTTTTTGGTAAGAAAGAAACTGACTCAAATTGAATTGAGCTGTTAAAATCAATTTTGATTTTTTCATCACTAGTTCCTCTTTTAGTAGTAACGATGATTACACCATTTGCTCCTTGAGAACCGTAAAGTGCACTACCTCCAGCTCCTTTAATAACGTTTGTAGATGCAATGATCTCAGGCGAAAGATTTGCTAAAGTATTTGCTGAAGAAATCGCTCCATCAATTACAATTAACGCCTCGTTACTACCTGTTAACGATCTGTTACCTCTTAATACAATACGAGTTGATTGATTAACACCGTTATTAGTCGTGTTAATTTTTAATCCTGATACTTTACCAGCTAAACTCTGTATTACGTTAGGGTTAGAAGCCTGTGTCAGCACTTCTGCGTCTACAGTTTCAGTAGCAGCAGTAAGCTCATCCGCTTTTCTTTCAATACCTAAAACGGTAATTACTACTTCGTCAAGAGCATTATCAGGCTCAAGGCTTACATTAATACTGTTACTAGCACCAACTTTTACTTCTTTAGTACCGTAACCAACATAACTAAATGTTAAAACACCACCAGTTGTTACACCAATAGAGTAATTACCATCAAAATCTGTTGTCGTTCCTTGAGAAGTTCCTTTAACTACAATAGTTGCCGAAGGTAAAGGCAACCCATTTTCGTCAGAAACAACTCCTGAAACTGTTTTGTCTTGTGCGAACGATAGTTGCACAACAAACGCTAGAAATAGCGTTAAAATTCCACTAAACTTTGTTTTCATTTTATAATTTATTTGAATTAGTCTATGCCAAAAATCATAATAAAAAGTTAATTAAACAATATTTATTGGTTAAAATTTCATTTTTTTTTTGAAATATTCAATAATAACATAAGTTTTACCTAAAAATTAGCAGTTAAACTTAGGTGTATCTTAGAATTTGAGAATTTTACTGTTTCATTTTCTGTCTTACCATTAGCGTATATAAAACGTAGTAATCCGCTGTTTGTTAATACGCCAAATCCAAAGCCAAAACCTATAATATTTTCATTTTGGTTTAGTAGTTGGTTTTTAAAGTTGGCATAGTCTAAAACTGTATTTACAAACACGCCTTCGCTTAACGTGTACCTATATTCTGTCATTAGCATATTAAGGCTGTTTGCACTTAGGCTGTTTTCTGTAAAACCTCTAATGTTATTTATTCCTCCAAACCTATATAGTTCGTTGTCAAAATAATTGTCAGATTCAAGTCTATGTATTAGTGCTTTAGTATAAATACTGTTGGTGTGATTTAATTTAAATATGTGCTCTCCAATAATGGTTATTAAGGTTTGCTTAGTGTTGTTTGTGGTTGTTTTTCTTGAGCCTGTTCCAAACTCTAAACTTAAATCGGTTTTTGTTTTGAAAATTCTTTCTGCGTTTTGTAATGTTTTGTATTGATGTTTTATGGTAAAAAGTTGGCTATTAAAGTCGGTGATGTTAGTAAAATCTTCGGTGTTTGATAAGTTGCTCGATTCGGTGGATTCAATCCCTGCATATATGCGATTAGCGTCGTTTAATTGGTAGTAAAGGTTTCCTTTTTGTTTTGTATTTATAAAAGAGGAGTCTCGTTTTATGATTTGTAACGATGCTTCAATGCCTATTGGCGATGAAAATATGTAAGGTAGAGTGGTTGTAAGATTGAAATTTTTTTGGTCACTTTCATCGCTCTTGTAATTTAGGTACAAGGTTTCTCCGTAATTTAAATTATTATTTAAGCTTAAATCAAGGTATCCGTTAAATTCAATTTTATTTGTGTTTTCGTTGGTGGTAAATCCAATGTATCCATCAAAATTATTGCTGGTTAGTTTTTCTAAATAAAGGTATAAGTGAGTTGAATCTTTAGTAAATAATATTTCTGCACTTTTTGATTGTCTTGCAAAACTTAAATTGTTTAGTGATTTTGTTTTTTTATTAATGGCCTCAATATTGAAGATCTTGTTTTTATTAATTTTCAAAAAACGTTTTAAAAAGGACTTCGGAAATTTTTCGTATCCTTTAATTACTATTTTATCAAGACTTCTTTTATTGTCGTCATCACTAATTATAAGTTTAGCTGTTAATGTGTTTTGATCACGACTAATAATGTCGCTTAGTTTTATTGTGGAAAAGGGGTTGCCTGCTGAGGCTATTATTTTATTATACTTTATAAGTTCGTTCTCTATATTGCTATAGGGAATTATAACCTCGTTGTCTTTAGTTATTTTTAAATTCAATTTTGAATAATAGGTTTGCTCAGTAATAGAGCTATCTAGTGTTATAGCTAAAAATTCTATTTTGTTATTTAATTGTAGTAAAACTGAAAAAACTGAGTCTTTATTTTCTGTAATACTAAAAAGTGTGTTATTAATATAACCGTTCTTCTTAAGTTTATTTTGAAATAGTGTTATTTCATCCTCTAAAGACTGTAAGGTTTCGTGTTTTTTAGTGTAATCATAAAATGAAATTATTTTATCATCATTTGAATCAACTCCAGAAATATTTAAAACTAATTCTTGGCTCCAACTAAATTGAAATAGAAGAATAAAAAGTATTGATGTTGCTGTTTTTAGATTCAAGATGTGATAATTATGTTTTAGAGGATAAAATAACGCAAAATTCTTACTATATAATATGGTGCTGTGATTTATTTTTAAATTCTATTGAAAATTAATGTGTTATGATTTGATTAATTAAATATAATCACTACATTTGCACCCCTCTTAAAGAGAGGTAACATAAAATTATATTAAAGTTATATGCCAACAATTTCACAATTAGTACGAAAAGGAAGAGCCAAAATAACCAAGAAGAGTAAATCGGCTGCTTTAGATTCGTGTCCTCAAAGACGTGGTGTGTGTACTCGTGTTTATACAACGACACCTAAAAAACCTAACTCAGCAATGCGTAAGGTGGCAAGGGTTCGTTTAACAAACGGAAACGAAGTAAATGCATACATCGGTGGAGAAGGTCACAATTTACAAGAGCACTCGATAGTATTGGTTAGAGGTGGAAGGGTAAAAGATTTACCAGGAGTTAGATATCACATCGTTCGTGGTGCTTTAGACACAGCAGGTGTTGCAGGAAGAACACAACGTAGATCTAAGTATGGTGCAAAACGCCCTAAAAGTTAATTAAAAACTTAAGAAGAAGACATGAGAAAAAGAGCAGCGAAAAAAAGACCGCTTTTACCAGATCCTCGCTTTAACGATCAGTTAGTAACTAGATTTGTTAACATGATGATGTGGGACGGAAAGAAGTCTGTAGCCTTTAAAGTGTTTTATGATGCTATTGACATCGTAGATACAAAGAAGACAGACGAAGAAAAAACAGCTTTAGAAATTTGGAAAGATGCGTTATCAAACGTTATGCCTCACGTAGAAGTGCGTAGTCGTAGAGTTGGAGGAGCAACATTTCAAATACCTAATCCAATACGTGCAGATCGTAAGGTTTCAACTGCAATGAAATGGTTAATTAGTTATTCTCGTAAGAGAAACGAAAAATCTATGGCATTGCGTTTAGCATCAGAAATTTTAGCAGCAGCTAAAGAAGAAGGAGCAGCAGTTAAAAAACGTGTAGATACTCACAAGATGGCTGAAGCAAACAAAGCATTCTCTCACTTTAGATTTTAATAAGACATGGCTAGAGATTTAAAATATACAAGAAACATTGGAATTGCAGCTCATATTGATGCAGGTAAAACTACAACAACAGAGCGTGTTCTTTATTATACAGGTGTTTCGCATAAAATTGGAGAAGTGCATGATGGTGCTGCTACAATGGACTGGATGGAGCAAGAGCAGGAACGTGGTATTACTATTACGTCTGCAGCTACAACTTGTACTTGGAAGTTCCCATTAGAAAATGCAGAACCTACACCAACAACAAAGGATTATCACTTTAATATTATTGATACTCCAGGTCACGTTGATTTTACTGTAGAGGTAAATAGATCTTTACGTGTATTAGATGGTTTAGTATTCTTGTTTAGTGCAGTTGATGGTGTTGAGCCTCAATCTGAAACTAACTGGAGACTTGCAGACAATTATAAAGTACCAAGAATTGGTTTTGTTAATAAGATGGACCGTCAAGGATCTGACTTTTTAGCTGTTTGTCAACAAGTAAAAGATATGTTAAAGTCTAACGCAGTGCCAATTGTTTTAAACATTGGTGATGAAGAAGATTTTAAAGGTATCATAGATTTAGTAAAAAACCGTGCTATTGTTTGGCACGATGAAACTCAAGGAGCAACTTTCGATGTTATCGAAATTCCTGAGGATATGAAAGAAGAAGCTCGTAAATACCGTGCACTTTTAATTGAAGAAGTAGCAAGTTATGACGAGAATCTTTTAGAAAAATTCATGGAAGATGAAGATTCAATTACAGAAGAAGAAGTGCATGCTGCACTTAGAGCTGCTGTAATGGATATGGCAATCATTCCTATGATTTGTGGTTCAGCTTTTAAAAATAAAGGTGTACAATTCTTGTTAGATGCTGTATGTCGTTACTTGCCTTCTCCAATGGACAAGGAAGGTATTAAAGGGATGAATCCAGATACTGAAAAAGAAGAATTACGTAAGCCAAGTGTTGACGAACCTTTTGCAGCATTAGCGTTTAAAATTGCAACGGATCCTTTCGTAGGACGTTTAGCATTTTTTAGAGCTTACTCTGGTCGTTTAGATGCAGGTTCTTATGTGTTAAATAATCGTTCTGGTAAAAAAGAACGTATCTCTCGTATCTATCAAATGCATGCTAACAAGCAAAATGCAATTGATTTTATCGAGGCTGGAGATATTGGAGCTGCTGTTGGATTTAAATCTATCAAAACAGGAGATACTTTATCAGACCAAGATCATCCAATCATTTTAGAGTCTATGGACTTCCCAGATCCAGTAATTGGTATCGCGGTTGAGCCTAAAACTAAAGCTGATGTTGATAAATTAGGTATTGGTTTAGCTAAATTAGCAGAAGAAGATCCGACGTTTACAGTGCGTTCAGATGAAGCTTCAGGTCAGACTATTATTTCTGGAATGGGAGAGCTTCACTTAGATGTAATTGTAGATCGTTTAAGACGTGAGTTTAAAGTAGAAGTTAATCAAGGTCAACCTCAAGTTGAATATAAAGAAGCTATTACTGCATCGGCAGATCATAGAGAAGTTTATAAGAAACAATCAGGTGGACGTGGTAAATTTGCCGATATCGTATTTACTGTTGAACCAGCAGACGAAGGTGTTGTTGGATTACAGTTTGAATCTGTAATTAAAGGTGGTAACGTTCCTAAGGAATTTATCCCTTCAATTGAAAAAGGATTTAAGATGGCAATGGTTAACGGTCCATTAGCAGGTTATGAAATCGACTCAATGAAAGTTACTTTAAAAGATGGATCTTACCATGATGTGGATTCTGATCAATTATCTTTTGAGTTGGCTGCTAAGCTAGGATTTAAAAATTGTGCTAAAGCTGCTAAAGCTGTAATAATGGAGCCTATCATGAAGCTTGAGGTAATTACTCCTGAAGAAAATATGGGTGACATTGTTGGAGATTTAAATAGAAGAAGAGGTATGATGGAAGGTATGGGTGATCGTGCTGGAGCTAAGACAATTAAAGCTACTGTGCCATTATCTGAAATGTTTGGTTATGTTACAACATTAAGAACATTATCTTCTGGTAGAGCAACTTCTACAATGGAATTTTCACATTATGCTGAAACTCCTTCTAATATTTCAGAAGAAGTAATTAAAGCTGCTAAAGGCGTTGAATCGTAAATCTTAAAGAAATGAGTCAAAAAATTAGAATAAAATTAAAATCTTACGATCACAATTTAGTAGATAAATCTGCTGAGAAGATTGTAAAGACAGTAAAAAGTACTGGAGCTGTAGTAACTGGACCAATTCCATTACCAACTCATAAAAAAATCTTTACTGTATTACGTTCCCCACACGTAAATAAGAAGTCTAGAGAACAATTTCAATTAAGCTCTTACAAGAGATTATTAGATATTTACTCTTCATCTTCAAAGACTATTGATGCTTTAATGAAACTTGAATTACCAAGTGGAGTAGAAGTTGAAATTAAAGTATAAGTAATTTATTCGTTTAAAGATTTTAAGCGAAACATGTCCTAAGCTTCGAGCGAAGGAAAAACGGTAAAAATACAATTCAAGGCTGAAACGTATTTTCAGCCTTGAATATTTTTTAATAAATAGTAATAATAAATAAATAATAATTATGTCTGGGTTAATTGGAAAAAAAATCGGTATGACCAGCATTTTCGATGAAAATGGTAAGAATGTACCATGTACAGTAATCGAAGCTGGACCATGTATCGTTACCCAAGTCAGAACTGAAGAAGTTGACGGTTATAATGCTGTGCAACTTGGTTTCGATGACGCGACAGAAAAAAGTGCTACTAAAGCTGACTTAGGTCACGCTAAAAAAGCAGGGACTTCTGTAAAACGCAAAATCGTTGAATTTAAAGGTTTTGATGCGGAGTACAAGTTAGGTGATGCAATCACTGTAGAGCACTTTGTAGAAGGTGAATTTGTTGATGTATCAGGTACATCAAAAGGAAAAGGATTTCAAGGGGTTGTAAAACGTCATGGGTTTGGTGGTGTAGGTCAAGCTACTCACGGACAACATAACCGTTTAAGAGCACCAGGATCTATTGGAGCAGCATCTTATCCAGCAAGAGTATTCAAAGGAATGCGTATGGCAGGTAGAATGGGAACAGATTCAGTTAAAGTTGAAAATTTAAGAGTTTTAAAAGTAGTTCCTGAAAAGAACTTACTAGTTGTTAAAGGTTGTGTACCTGGACATAAAAACGCTTATGTAATTATCAGAAAATAATGAAAGTAGCAGTTTTAGATATAAACGGAAAAGAAACAGGTAGAAAGGCAGACCTTTCTGATGGTGTTTTTGCTATTGAACCTAATAATCATGCTGTATATTTGGATGTTAAGCAATACTTAGCAAATCAAAGACAGGGTACTCACAAAGCTAAAGAGCGTGCTGAGATTACTGGAAGTACACGTAAGATTAAAAAACAAAAAGGTACAGGTACTGCCAGAGCAGGTAGTATTAAGTCAGGAGTTTTTAGAGGTGGAGGACGTATGTTCGGACCAAGACCTAGAAACTATTCATTCAAACTTAATAAAAGCTTAAAACGTTTAGCGCGTAAATCAGCTTTAAGTATTAAGGCAAATGAAAAGTCTATTATCGTCCTAGAGGACTTTAATTTTGATGCTCCAAAGACTAAAAACTTTACAGCTGTATTAAATGCGTTAGACCTACAAAACAAAAAATCACTGTTTGTGTTGGGTACGTCAAATAATAATGTATATTTGTCGTCACGTAATTTGAAAGGCTCAGAAGTCATAATCGCCTCAGAATTAAGTACTTACAAAATATTAAATGCAAATCAAGTTGTCCTTTTAGAGAGCTCTTTAGAAGGAATTGAGTCGAATTTAAGTAAATAGAAGCAAAATGAATATCTTAATTAAACCTATAATCACAGAAAAAGCAACTGCTAATAGCGAGTTAAACAACTGCTATAGTTTCTTTGTGAACACTAAGGCGAACAAGGTAGAAATCAAAAAAGCAGTGGAAGCTGCTTATGGAGTTTCTGTTGAAAAAGTTCGTACTATAAATGTCCGTCCAGATAGAAGTACCAAGTTTACTAAAACTGGTATTCAACATGGTAAAACAAATGCTAAGAAAAAAGCAATTGTACAACTGGCGGAAGGTGAAATGATTGATTTATACACTAACATGTAATTAAAGACAAATGTCAGTAAGAAAATTAAAACCAATCACACCAGGTCAGCGATTTAGAGTAGTAAACGGATTTGACGCCATTACTACTGACAAGCCGGAAAAAAGCTTATTAGCTCCGAAAAAACGATCAGGTGGTAGAAACAGTCAAGGACGTATGACCATGCGCTATAAAGGTGGTGGGCACAAACGTAGATATCGTATAATTGATTTTAAAAGATCTAAAGCAGGTATTCCTGCTGAAGTAGCATCAATACAATACGATCCAAACAGAACAGCGTTTATCGCATTATTGAATTACCAAGATGGTGAGAAAACTTATATCATTGCTCAAAATGGTTTACAAGTAGGTCAAACTGTTGTTTCAGGTGAAGGTTCTTCTCCGGAAATTGGAAATGCAATGCCATTAGCTAATATTCCATTAGGAACAATTATCTCATGTGTTGAGTTAAGACCAGGACAAGGTGCTGTAATGGCAAGAAGTGCTGGAGCTTTTGCTCAGTTAATGGCTAGAGATGGTAAGTTTGCTACTATTAAATTACCATCAGGTGAAACTAGATTAATTTTAGTTACATGTATGGCAACGATAGGAGCAGTTTCTAATTCAGATCATCAATTACTTGTTTCAGGTAAAGCTGGACGTAGTAGATGGTTAGGTAGAAGACCAAGAACAAGACCAGTTGTAATGAATCCAGTTGATCACCCAATGGGAGGTGGTGAAGGTAAGTCATCAGGTGGACATCCACGTTCTAGAAACGGTATACCAGCTAAAGGATATAGAACACGTTCTAAAACTAAAGCGAGTAATAAATATATTGTAGAACGTAGAAAGAAATAAGAAATCATGGCAAGATCATTAAAAAAAGGACCTTACGTTCACTATAAATTAGAGAAAAAAGTAGCTGACAATGTGGAAGCTAACAAAAAGACTGTTATTAAAACTTGGTCAAGAGCAAGTATGATAACACCTGATTTTGTTGGGCAAACAATTGCAGTTCATAACGGTCGTCAGTTTGTTCCAGTTTACGTTACAGAAAACATGGTTGGACATAAGTTAGGAGAATTTTCACCAACAAGATCTTTTAGAGGTCACGCTGGTGCTAAAAATAAAGGTAAAAAGTAAGCTATGGGAAGTCGTAAAAAACAAATGGCAGACGCTATTAAGGAGGGTAAAAAGCAAATAGCTTTCGCTAAACTTAATAACTGTCCTACGTCACCAAGAAAAATGCGTTTAGTAGCCGATTTAGTAAGAGGTGAACGCGTAGAAAAGGCACTTAATATTTTAAAGTTTAGTCAAAAAGAAGCTTCAAATCGTTTAGAGAAATTATTACTTTCTGCGATAGCTAATTGGCAAGCTAAGAATGAAGATGCAAGTATCGAAGATGCTGAATTATTTGTTCAAGAAATAAGAGTAGATGGTGGATCTATGTTAAAAAGATTACGTCCAGCACCACAAGGACGTGCTCACAGAATAAGAAAACGCTCAAACCACGTAACTATCGTGGTTGGAGCTAATAATAAAACACAAAGCTAAGATAGATATGGGACAAAAGACAAATCCAATCGGAAATCGCTTAGGAATTATCAGAGGATGGGAATCTAACTGGTACGGAGGAAACGATTATGGTGATAAACTTGCCGAAGACGATAAGATTAGAAAATACGTTCACGCGCGTTTATCTAAAGCTAGTGTATCTCGTGTAATTATTGAGAGAACTTTAAAACTTGTAACCGTTACTATCACTACTGCTAGACCTGGTATTATTATCGGAAAAGGTGGACAAGAGGTAGACAAGTTAAAAGAAGAACTTAAGAAAATTACAGGTAAAGAAGTTCAGATTAACATCTTTGAAATTAAGAGACCTGAACTTGATGCGTTTTTAGTAGCAACTAGTATTGCTCGTCAAATTGAAAATAGAATTTCATATAGACGTGCAATTAAAATGGCTATTGCTGCAACAATGCGTATGAATGCTGAAGGAATTAAAGTACAGATTAGTGGTCGTTTGAATGGAGCTGAAATGGCACGTTCAGAACACTACAAAGAAGGACGTATTCCTTTATCAACTTTTAGAGCCGATATTGATTATGCTTTAGTTGAATCTCATACTACTTACGGTAGATTAGGGGTTAAAGTATGGATCATGAAAGGTGAAGTATATGGTAAAAGAGAGCTTTCTCCTCTTGTTGGCTTAGCTAAGAAGCAAGGAAAAGGTGGACGTCAAGGAGGTGGTAAACCACAACAACGTCGTAGAAAGTAATTTTTTAAAGAACAGAAAAAATGTTACAGCCTAAAAGAACAAAATTTAGAAAAATGCAAAAGGGACGTATGAAAGGGAACTCTGGTAGAGGTCACTTACTTTCAAACGGAACTTTTGGAATAAAATCATTGGATTCTAATTTTTTAACATCACGTCAAATAGAAGCAGCTCGTATTGCAGCTACACGTTACATGAAAAGAGAAGGTCAACTTTGGATTAAAATATTTCCAGATAAGCCGATTACAAAAAAGCCTCTTGAAGTACGTATGGGTAAAGGTAAAGGAGCAGTAGAATATTGGGCAGCAGTTGTTAAACCAGGAAGAATCCTTTTTGAAGTTGGAGGAGTGCCTTTAGAAGTAGCTAAAGAAGCATTAAGACTTGCAGCTCAAAAATTACCAGTAAAAACTAAGTTTGTAATCGCTAGAGATTACGAAGCATAATTTATTTGATATTATGAAACAATCAGAAATTAAAGAATTATCTGTAGCTGAGTTACAAGAGAAACTTAGTGAAACAAAGAAGAGCTATTCAGATTTAAAAATGGCTCATGCAGTTTCTCCTTTAGAGAATCCTATTCAATTACGTCAAGTAAGACGTACGGTTGCAAAAATTGCAACAGAATTAACTAAAAGAGATTTAAAATAATTCTGCTTACAAGATGGAAAAAAGAAACTTAAGAAAAGAGCGTATCGGGATCGTTACTAGTAACAAGATGCAAAAATCAATTGTTGTTGCAGAAGTTAAAAAAGTAAAACACCCTATGTACGGAAAATTCGTGTTGAAAACAAAAAAATATGTTGCACACGATGAGACAAACGATTGTAATATTGGAGATACAGTAAAGATCATGGAAACAAGACCTTTAAGTAAATCTAAATGTTGGAGATTAGTTGAAATAATTGAAAGAGCGAAGTAATTATGGTACAACAAGAATCAAGACTAAGAGTAGCAGATAACACTGGAGCAAAGGAAGTATTAACTATCCGTGTTTTAGGTGGTACTAAAAGAAGATATGCTTCTGTAGGTGACAAAATTGTTGTCACTGTTAAAGATGCAACTCCTAATGGAAACATTAAAAAAGGAGCAGTATCAACAGCAGTAGTTGTGCGTACTAAAAAAGAAGTTAGACGTCCAGACGGATCTTATATCAGATTTGATGATAACGCTTGTGTCCTTTTAAATCCTACGGGAGAAATGAGAGGTACACGTGTTTTTGGACCTGTAGCTAGAGAACTTCGTGATAAACAATTCATGAAAATTGTATCATTGGCACCAGAGGTGCTTTAATTGATAAAAAAATGACAAAGCTAAAAATAAAAACAGGAGATATCGTCAAGGTTATAGCTGGTGATCATAAAGGTTCTGAAGGTAAAGTACAAAAAGTATTTATCGAGAAGAACAAAGCTATAGTTGAAGGAGTAAACATGGTTAAGAAACATACTAAACCAAGTGCACAAAATCCTCAAGGTGGTATTGTAGAAAAAGAGGCATCTATCAACATTTCTAACCTATCTTTATTAACTTCTAAAGGAGAAGAGACTAGAGTAGGATTTAGAATGGAAGGTGATAAAAAAGTCAGATTTTCTAAAAAATCAAATGAAGTAATATAGTTATGGAATATTCACCGAGACTAAAAGAAGAGTATAAAAGCAAAGTAATTGCTGCTCTTACAGAAGAATTTGGATACAGTAATGTAATGCAAGTGCCAAAACTACAAAAGATAGTATTATCTAGAGGTGTTGGGGCTGCAGTTGCTGATAAGAAATTGGTTGACCATGCAGTTGATGAATTTACAACTATCACAGGTCAAAAAGCTGTATCTACTTTATCTAAAAAAGATGTTGCAACTTTCAAATTACGTAAAGGGATGCCAATTGGTGCTAAAGTTACGTTAAGAGGAGAAAGAATGTATGAGTTTTTAGATCGTTTAATAACTTCTGCACTTCCACGTGTTAGAGATTTTAACGGAATAAAAGCGACAGGTTTTGACGGAAGAGGTAACTACAATCTAGGAGTTACTGAACAAATTATCTTTCCAGAAATAAATATTGACAAAGTTAATAAAATTGATGGAATGGATATTACATTTGTAACTTCTGCTGAAACAGATAAAGAAGCAAAATCATTATTAACAGAATTAGGGTTACCTTTTCAAAAAAACTAAGTTATGGCTAAAGAATCAATGAAAGCCCGCGAGGTTAAAAGATCGAAGACAGTAGCTAAATATGCTGAAAAACGTAAAGCTCTTAAAGAAGCTGGAGATTATCAAGCATTACAAAAGTTACCTAAAAACGCATCGCCTATACGTCAACATAATAGATGTAAATTAACAGGTAGACCAAAGGGATATATGCGTACCTTTGGACTTTCTCGTGTTATGTTTAGAGAAATGGCAAATCAAGGTTTAATACCAGGTGTTAAAAAAGCAAGTTGGTAAAATTTTAATTGGTCTTAGGTTCGGGATATTCTGAAAACCAAGTCCGCAAATAAATACATATGTATACAGATCCAATAGCAGATTACTTAACTAGAATTAGAAACGCAGTGCGTGCTAATCACAGAGTTGTAGAAATTCCTGCTTCAAATTTAAAAAAGGACATTACTAAAATATTATTCGATCAAGGATATGTTTTAAGTTATAAGTTCGATGATTCTACTGTTCAAGGTACAATCAAAATTGCCTTAAAATACAATAAGGAAACAAAAGAACCTGTAATTAGAAAATTGCAAAGAATCAGTAAGCCTGGTTTACGTAAATATTCTAGTTCTACAGAATTACCACGTATACTTAATGGTTTGGGTATTGCAATCGTTTCAACTTCTCACGGAGTAATGACTGGAAAGCAAGCGCAAAGAGAAAACGTTGGTGGTGAAGTTTTATGTTACGTTTACTAATTTAAAATCCAGAAGAAAATGTCAAGAATAGGAAATAATCCAGTTGCCATTCCAGAAGGAGTAACTGTAACAGTTGATAACAATACAATAACAGTAAAAGGAAAATTAGGTGAGTTAACTCAAGATTTTGATACTGTTGAAGTAAAAGTTGAAGATGGAAATGTATTAGTAACACGTTCTACAGATACTAAAGATCAAAAAGCTAAGCATGGTTTATACCGTTCATTAGTTTTTAATATGATTGAAGGTGTTTCAAAAGGTTGGACTAAACAATTAGAATTAGTTGGTGTAGGTTATAGAGCTTCTAATCAAGGCAATGTCCTTGAATTAGCTTTAGGTTTTTCACACAACATTATTTTAAGTTTAGCACCAGAAGTACAAGTAGAAACTGTTTCTGATAAGGGTAAGAATCCAATAATCAAATTAACTTCTCATGATAAACAATTAGTAGGACAAGTTGCTGCTAAAATCAGAGGATTTAGAAGACCTGAACCGTACAAAGGAAAAGGTATTAAGTTTGTTGGAGAAATATTAAGAAGAAAAGCAGGTAAATCAGCATAATAATTAGTTATGGCGTTAACAAAAAACGAAAGACGAATAAGAATTAAAAACAGAATCCGTAAGGTTGTTTCTGGTACAGAAGCAAGACCTAGATTAGCTGTTTTTAGAAGTAATAAAGAAATTTATGCTCAATTAGTAGATGACGTTACTGGTAAAACATTAGCTGCTTCATCTTCAAGAGATAAAGATATTGCTGCAAAAGGAAATAAAGTAGAACTAGCTGCATTAGTAGGTAAGTCTATCGCAGAAAAAGCCTTGAAGGCTGGTGTTGAAACGATCGCTTTTGATAGAGGTGGTTATTTATATCATGGTAGAGTAAAATCGTTAGCTGAAGGAGCTAGAGAAGGAGGACTTAAATTCTAAGAAATTATGTATCAAAAATACAAAAGCGCAGAGTTAGTAAAACCAAGTGGATTAGATCTTAAAGATCGTTTAGTTGGTGTGCAAAGAGTTACTAAGGTAACTAAAGGAGGTAGAGCATTTGGTTTTTCTGCAATCGTAGTGGTTGGAGATGAAGCAGGTGTTGTAGGTCAAGGTTTAGGAAAATCAAAAGATGTTGCTAGTGCAATTGCAAAAGCAATAGAAGATGCTAAGAAAAACCTAGTTCGTATCCCTATCATGAAAGGAACATTACCTCATGAACAAAAAGGTAAATTTGGTGGAGCAAGAGTAAATATTATTCCTGCTGCTCCTGGTACAGGAGTTATTGCTGGTGGAGCTGTGAGAACAGTTTTAGAGGCAGTAGGTGTACATGATGTTTTATCTAAATCTCAAGGTTCATCAAATCCACATAATGTTGTTAAGGCTACTTTTGATGCTTTATTACAATTAAGAGACCCTAAAACGATTGCTCGTGAAAGAGGTGTTTCTTTAGAAAAAGTTTTTAACGGATAATCCCAACAGCAATGTCGAAGATAAAAGTAACAAAAGTTAAAAGTGCAATCAACAGAACTCAAAGACAAAAAAGAACTTTATTAGCTCTTGGTCTTAAGAAGATTGGACAAACTATAGAACATGAGGCTACTCCTAATATTTTAGGTATGGTAGCAAAAGTAAACCACTTAGTTTCTGTAGAAGAAACTAAATAATAATACTGAAAATGGATTTAAGTAATTTAAAACCTGCAGAAGGTTCAGTTAAAAATCAAGGTAAAAGAATAGGAAGAGGACAAGGTTCTGGTAAAGGTGGTACTGCGACACGTGGTCACAAAGGAGCTAAGTCAAGATCTGGTTATTCTAAGAAGGTAGGTTTCGAAGGAGGGCAAATGCCACTTCAACGTAGAGTACCTAAGTTTGGTTTTACTAACATTAATCGTATAGAGCATCAAGGTGTTAACTTGGATGTTATTCAACAATTAGTTGACGATAAGAAAATTAAAGATACTTTAGATTTTGATACTTTAGTAGGTCTTGGTTTAGCTGGTAAAAACGAGCTAGTTAAGATTTTAGGAAGAGGAGAATTAAAAGCTAAATTAAGTATCACAGCTCATAAATTTACTGCTACTGCAAAAGCTGCTATTGAAGCTGCAGGAGGAGAAGCTGTAACTTTATAAGAACAATCGAACGCATGAAATTTATAGAGACATTAAAAAATGTTTGGAAAATTGAAGAACTAAGAAATAGAATTCTAGTTACACTAGGTCTACTTTTAGTTTATCGTTTCGGAGCACAAGTAGTATTACCAGGTATTGACGCAACCCAATTAGAAAGCCTACAAACTGGAACATCAGAAGGTATTTTTGGGATATTAAATGCCTTCACTGGAGGTGCATTTGCTAATGCTTCTGTATTTGCACTTGGAATTATGCCATATATTTCTGCTTCTATTGTAGTTCAATTAATGGGAATTGCTATTCCTTATTTGCAAAAACTACAAAAAGAAGGCGCTAGTGGTCAGAAAAAGATTACTCAAATAACACGTTGGTTGACTATTGCAATATGCTTAGTTCAAGCACCAGGTTATTTAGCTAGTTTACAACCTATGTTTGGTATTCCAAACTCGGCCTTTTTATTAGGTCAAGGTGGTATGTTTTATTTCTCATCAATAGTTATATTAGTAACTGGTTGTATTTTTGCAATGTGGTTAGGTGAGAAAATAACAGATAAAGGAATTGGTAATGGTATCTCTCTATTAATTATGGTGGGTATTATTGCAACACTTCCTAAATCTTTCTTACAAAATGCTGCTTCTAGATTAGAAACGGGTAATAATGTAATGATGATTTTATTTGAAATCGTTATTTGGTTTGTTATTATTCTTCTTTCAATCTTATTAGTAATGGCAGTTCGTAAGATTGCAGTACAATATGCTAGGCGTTCAGCAACTGGAGGTTACGAGAAAAATGTATTTGGATCAAGACAATATATTCCTTTAAAGCTTAATGCTTCTGGTGTAATGCCAATCATTTTTGCTCAAGCGATTATGTTTGTTCCTGGTTTAATTGGTGGTTCATCTTTATTAAAAGATACTGCTTCTGGATTGTGGTTACAATCTAATTTCTCTGACATCTTCGGATTTTGGTATAATTTAGTATTTGCATTATTGATTATTATATTTACATATTTTTATACTGCGATTACCGTTCCTACAAATAAAATGGCTGATGATCTTAAACGAAGCGGAGGATTTATTCCAGGTATTCGTCCAGGATCAGAAACTTCTGAATATCTAGACAAAATTATGTCTCAAATAACTTTACCAGGTTCTATCTTTCTTGCATTAATAGCTGTGTTCCCAGCATTTATTGTTAAGTTACTTAACGTTCAATCTGGTTGGGCTTTATTTTTCGGAGGTACATCTTTATTAATTATGGTTGGAGTTGCAATTGACACTATGCAACAAGTAAATAGTTACTTGTTAAATAGACACTATGATGGCTTGATGAAGACTGGTAAAAACAGAAAAGCAGTAGCTTAATATTTTAACTATGGCAAAACAAGCAGCAATAGAACAAGACGGAACTATCATTGAAGCATTATCAAATGCTATGTTCCGTGTTGAATTAGAAAATGGTCATATTGTGACCGCACATATTTCGGGTAAGATGCGTATGCATTATATTAAGTTGTTACCAGGAGATAAAGTTAAATTAGAAATGAGTCCTTATGATTTAACTAAGGCTCGTATAACCTATAGATACTAATACGATGAAAGTAAGAGCATCAATTAAAAAGAGAAGTGCAGATTGTAAGATTGTGCGCAGAAAAGGTAGACTTTACGTCATTAACAAAAAGAATCCTAGATTCAAACAAAGACAAGGGTAATTATGGCAAGAATCGCAGGTGTAGACATACCAAAACAAAAAAGAGGAGTGATCTCATTAACTTATATCTACGGAGTAGGTAGAAGTAGAGCTCAAGAAATTTTAGCTGAGGCTAAAGTGGACGAAAACATCAAAGTACAAGACTGGACAGATGATCAAATTGGAGCAATCCGTGAAACTGTAGGTACTTATACTATTGAAGGTGAATTACGTTCTGAAACACAATTAAACATTAAACGTTTAATGGATATTGGTTGTTACAGAGGAATTCGTCATAGAGTTGGTTTACCTTTAAGAGGTCAACGTACTAAGAATAACTCTAGAACAAGAAAAGGAAGAAGAAAAACAGTTGCTAACAAGAAAAAAGCAACTAAATAATAAGTAGTATGGCAAAGACAAACGCTAAAAGCACAAAAAAACGTAAAGTTATTATTGACGCTGTTGGAGAAGCTCACATTACTGCTTCTTTCAACAATATCATTATTTCACTTACAAATAAAAAGGGAGATGTCATTTCATGGTCATCTGCTGGTAAGATGGGATTTAGAGGTTCTAAGAAAAACACACCTTACGCAGCACAATTAGCAGCAGAAGATGCTTCTGAAGTAGCTAAAGAAGCTGGATTAAAAAAGGTAAAGGTTTATGTTAAAGGACCTGGAAATGGTAGAGAATCTGCTATACGATCTATTCATAATGCAGGAATTGAAGTAACAGAAATAATTGATGTTACTCCATTACCACATAATGGTTGTCGTCCACCTAAAAGAAGAAGAGTATAAGTTTACTACATAGTACTTTACTTAAGCAAGTATAAAAATTAATATCGTCTGTTTATCAGATGGTATTAATTTTTTGTATAAATTTGCAAACTAAAAATTTAAAACAAGTATCAACAAAGAGATTAACGATTATCGAAGGATAAGATTTAGACCTTAATTCATAATCACTCTTAAATCAATTTAAAAATGGCAAGATATACTGGTCCTAAAACTAAAATAGCTCGTAAATTTGGTGAAGCTATATTCGGAGACGATAAGTCTTTTGAGAAAAGAAATTACCCACCAGGTCAACATGGAAACAACAGAAGACGTGGTAAAAAATCTGAGTACGCAATCCAATTAATGGAGAAGCAAAAAGCTAAATATACTTACGGTATTTTAGAGCGTCAATTCAGAAACATGTTTAAAAGAGCAACTGCAGCTCAAGGAATCACAGGTGAAGTATTACTTCAAATTTGTGAATCTAGATTAGATAACGTAGTGTTTAGAATGGGATTATCTCCTTCTAGAAGCGGAGCAAGACAACTTGTATCTCACAGACATATTACTGTTAATGGAGAGTTAGTAAACATACCTTCATACCAACTTAATGCTGGAGATGTTGTTGCTGTAAGAGAGAAGTCTAAATCTTTGGAGTCTATTGATAGATCTTTATCAAACTCTAGCAATGTATATGAGTGGATTACTTGGAATAGCGAGAAAAAGGAAGGTACTTACGTTTCTGTTCCTGCTAGAATCCAAATCCCAGAAAATATTAATGAGCAATTCATCGTAGAATTATACTCTAAATAATAAATTATTAACATTGGTGTTTAGCCAAAGGGTTTATTTGTACTTCTTCAAACTTATAAACCGCGCAACTAAATAACAATTAAAACGAAGAAAAAATTATGGCAGTATTTAATTTCCAAAAACCTGATAAGGTAATAATGATTGATTCAACTGACTTCGAAGGTAAATTCGAATTCAGACCTTTAGAACCAGGTTATGGACTAACAGTAGGAAATGCTTTAAGAAGAGTTTTATTATCTTCTCTAGAAGGGTTTGCTATCACATCTGTTAGAATAGAAAGTGTAGACCACGAATTTTCAACATTAGCAGGTGTTGTTGAAGATGTAACAGAAATTATTTTAAATCTTAAACAAGTTCGTTTTAAGCGTCAAATAGAGGATGTTGATAACGAATCTATTTCGATTTCAATTTCTGGTCAAGACAAAATTGTAGCAGGAGATTTCCAGAAATTTATTTCAGGTTTCCAAGTATTAAATACAGATCAAGTGATTTGTAACTTAGATTCTAAAGTAAATATCAACATGGAAATTACTGTTGAAAAAGGTAGAGGATATGTTCCTGCAGAAGAAAACAAAAAAGCTTCAGCACCAATAGGGACTATTTTTACTGATTCAATTTACACACCAATTAAAAATGTTAAGTATAGCATTGAGAATTATCGTGTAGAACAAAAAACGGATTACGAAAAATTAGTTTTCGAAATTCAGACTGATGGTTCTATTACGCCTCAAGATGCATTAACAGAAGCTGCAAAAACTCTGATTCACCACTTCATGTTATTCTCTGATGAGCGTATTACATTAGAAGCTGATGAGATTGCTCAAACTGAAACTTATGATGAAGAATCACTTCACATGAGACAGTTACTTAAAACTAAATTAGTAGATATGGACCTTTCTGTTCGTGCTCTAAATTGTTTAAAAGCAGCAGAGGTAGATACTTTAGGAGACTTAGTATCTTTTAATAAAAATGATTTAATGAAGTTCCGTAATTTTGGAAAGAAATCTTTAACAGAGCTTGAAGAGCTAGTAAATGTTAAAGGATTAAATTTCGGAATGGATCTTTCAAAATACAAACTAGATAAAGACTAATACATCATATTTTGCTCCTCACAAAGAGTTTGAGCAAGATGATGATTAAAAACAAATGTCATGAGACACGGAAAAAAAGTAAACCATTTAGGTAGAAAAACTGCTCACAGAAAATCAATGTTGGCAAATATGGGTTGTTCTTTAATAGAACATAAACGTATTAATACAACTGTTGCTAAAGCTAAAGCTTTAAAAGGATTTATTGAGCCATTAATCACTAAGGCTAAAGATGATACAACGCACAACAGACGTCTTGTATTTTCTAAATTACGTCAAAAAGAAGCTGTAACTGAACTTTTTAGAGATGTTGCTGCTAAAATTGGTGATCGTCCAGGTGGATATACTAGAATTATCAAGTTAGGAAACCGTTTAGGTGATAACGCTGATATGGCAATGATTGAATTAGTAGATTACAACGAAATCTACAATGCAGATAAAAAAGCTAAGAAAACTACTCGTAGAAGTCGTAGAGGTGGTAGTAGTAATACTGTTACTCCTCCAGTTGCTTCAAATGAAGAAGAATAGTTTCTTAATTTGCTGTTAAATTATTATTAAAAGAGAGATAAGCTTTATAAGTTTATCTCTTTTTTTTTACATTTAAGCAAACATATTTATATGAAACCTATCTTTTTACTTATTGCTTTTATTGTTATGACTTCGGTGTCAGCACAAGTTATTAAAAACGAAGTTTCTACAGGTCAAGCTAAACATCCTAATCTTCCTTTAGTAGATCTTAATACTAGACTACAAGACAAATTTAATGCTGTAAACTATCAAGGTTATTATTTGGCAAATGCTAGTCTACCTGATGTTTCTGGCTCGCCATTTCCCTTTGAAGATGCTGTTATTATAATTAACACTACAGATGGTAAAGCATATAAAGTACCTAATGGTAATTATAATGCTAGTACAGATGAAGTGGTTTCTAATTTTGCTAAAGATTCTTCTTTTGTTTTTCAATCTAACACTATTAAATCTGTTAAGTTTCAAAAATATACTGCTAAGCCATATAGTGATACTACTAGTAAAATTAGTTTCTATTTTGAATTAACACCTCATGCTTCTATCAGGTTGTTAAAAAAGTATTCAGCTAAAGTTATTGATGGTCAAATTAATGTTTTAACAAAACAAAAAACGTCTTCTGATATGTTTAGTTTATCAGACAGCTATGGCATAACTATTGATGATAAAACAGTAACAGAATTTAAGCTTAACAAAAAGTCTGTTTTAAAACTATTGTCTAGTCATAAAAAGTTAATTCAAGACTTTGTTAAAAATGAAAATTTATCTTACAAAGAAGAATATGACGTTATAAGAATGCTAAATTATTATAGTGTTATTTCAAAATCAAATTAAATATAATTCACACACACACACACACACACACATTCAAAAAAACACACATGAAAAACTACTTATTTATTTTTACTTTATTATTATCAACCTTATCCTTTGCACAAGGTAGTAACGGTTTTAGCTCAAACTTATCATCTGCAACTATGGATAATAGTCAGCAAAATATGTTTAATGCGGTTAATTACCAAGGTGCTTACTTAGCAAATGGTAAATCAAGCGCTGTTGTAGGATCTCCTTTTGCATTTGAGGATGCTACAATTGAAATTACTTCAAAGGAAGGTAAAGTTTATAAAGTACCAAACGGAAATTATAATGCTAAATCAAACCAAATCGTTTCAAACTTTGCCAAAGACTCTTCTTTTGTTTTTGACGCAAAAGCAATAGAGTCTGTTAAATTTGATAAGTATGTTGCTAAGATTTATAGAGATGAAGATAGTAGAGCTAAATTCTTTTTTGAGTTAACGCCACATGCTACGGTTAAGCTTTTAAAAAGATATGAAGCGATAATTAAAGATGGTCAGATTAATGTAATGACTAAGCAAAAAACATCTCCAGATAAATATGTTGTTAATGACAGTTATGCTGTTTCAAAAGATGGAGTAACTACGGAAGAGTTTAAATTGAAAAAGAAATCAATTTTAAAATTACTTGGTGACAAGAAAAAGTTAGTCGAAAAATTTGTTGACGATAATGATTTATCTTACAAAGAGGAAGCAGATGTTGTCAAGATATTTAATTATTATAGCATTAATTAAGATGCAAGACATTAAAAAAGGGTAATCTATTTTAGATTATCCTTTTTTTTATGCAATTTTGTGAAACTTTTAGAATTATGAAATATCAAAGATTAAAAAAAGCTCTGATCTTATTAGAGGATGGCACCATTTTTCATGGAAAAGCTGTTGGAAAAGAAGGAACAGCATTTGGAGAAATTTGCTTCAACACAGGAATGACTGGATATCAAGAAATTTTTACAGATCCTTCATATTTTGGTCAACTTATGGTAACAACCAATGCTCATATTGGTAACTATGGTGTTAATGATAACGAAAACGAATCGGACTCGATTAAAATTTCGGGATTAATCTGTAAAAATTTTAGTTATGATTTTTCAAGAGTTGACTCAAACGGATCTTTAGAGGACTTTCTTAATAAGCACAATTTACTTGCAATTTCTGATGTGGATACCAGAGCCTTAGTTAGCTATATTAGAGACAATGGTGTAATGAATGCTATTATATCAACAGATGTAGATAATATAGATGGTTTAAAGCAACAGTTAGCAGATGTACCATCTATGAGTGGACTAGAGTTAGCATCAAAAGTATCTACCAAAGAGCCATATTTTATTGGTGATGAAAATGCTCCAATCAAAATAGCTGCATTAGACATAGGTATAAAAAAGAATATTTTACGTAACCTAGTTAAAAGAGAGGCTTATGTTAAAGTATTTCCTTACAATGCAACATTTGAAGATTTAAATTCATGGAATCCTGATGGATATTTCTTGTCTAATGGACCAGGTGACCCAGAACCATTGATAGAGGCTCAAGCATTAGCTAAAGAAGTCATAAAAAGAGATTTGCCATTATTTGGTATCTGCTTAGGACATCAAGTAATCGCTCTAGCTAACGGAATCTCTACTTACAAAATGCATAATGGACACAGAGGAATAAATCATCCCGTTAAAAACTTAATTACAGGTAAAGGTGAAATTACATCTCAAAACCATGGATTTGCAGTAAATAGGGAAGAGGCTGAAGCGCATCCAGACATTGAAATCACACATGTGCATTTAAACGACAATACAGTTGCAGGTTTAAAGATGAAATCTAAAAACGTGTTCTCTGTACAATATCATCCAGAAGCAAGTCCAGGACCACATGACTCATCCTATTTATTCGACCAATTTATAAGTAATATTAAAAATAATTAATATTAAAAAGACAACGATTTTAAAGTTTCGTTGTCTTTTTTATTTTACTAAAACGTTATAGATAAAATTTTATGTATTTCTATTATAAATCCTATATCTAGCTGAAAATTAAACGTTAAATTTGAAATTAATAAACTAAAATCACACACATATGAGTATTATAATTAATGTTCACGCAAGACAAATTTTTGATTCCAGAGGAAATCCAACGGTAGAAGTAGATGTTGAAACAGAAAACGGTTATGTTGGTAGAGCAGCAGTACCTTCTGGAGCTTCAACAGGAGAACATGAAGCTGTAGAGTTACGTGATGGAGGACCTAAATACATGGGTAAAGGAGTTAGTAAAGCTGTAGATAATGTAAATAATATTCTAGCTGAAGAGCTTTTAGGAGTTAATGTTTTTGAACAAAATTATGTAGATACATTAATGTGTAAAATAGATGGTACACCTAATAAATCTAAGTTAGGTGCCAATGCTATTTTAGGAGTATCTTTAGCTGTTGCTAAAGCTGCTGCTGCAGAATTAGGGATGCCATTATATAGATACATTGGAGGTGTTAGTGCAAATACATTACCAGTGCCAATGATGAATATCATTAACGGAGGATCACATAGTGATGCACCTATCGCATTTCAAGAGTTTATGGTTATGCCAGTCAAAGCCAAAAACTTTTCTCATGCATTACAAATGGGAACAGAAATTTTTCATAATCTTAAAAAAGTATTACATGACAGAGGTTTAAGTACAGCTGTAGGTGATGAAGGTGGTTTTGCACCAACTTTAGATGGTACTGAGGATGCTTTGGATACTATCGCAATAGCTGTTAAAAATGCAGGATATACGCTTGGAGACGATGTAATGATTGCTCTAGATTGTGCTGCTGCAGAATTTTATGTTAATGGAAACTACGATTATTCTAAATTTGAAGGAGAGACTGGTAAAGTACGTTCAAGTAAAGAACAAGCAGATTACTTAGCAGAATTGTCTAGAAATTACCCTATTATTTCTATTGAGGATGGTATGGATGAAAACGACTGGGAAGGTTGGAAATATTTAACTGAACAAGTTGGTGATAAAGTACAATTAGTAGGTGATGATTTATTTGTTACCAATGTAGAAAGATTATCAAGAGGAATAAAAGAAGATATAGCTAATTCTATCTTAATAAAAGTAAATCAAATTGGTACTTTAACCGAAACTATTGCTGCTGTAAATATGGCTCATAACGCAGGTTATACTTCAGTAATGTCTCATAGATCAGGAGAGACTGAGGATAATACCATTGCAGATTTAGCTGTAGCACTTAATTGTGGACAGATAAAAACAGGATCTGCATCTCGTAGTGATCGTATGGCTAAATACAACCAATTACTTCGTATTGAAGAAGAATTAGGAGAAGTAGCATACTATCCAAAAGATAAAGCATTCAAGATTAAAAGATAAGTAATTTACTATTCTAAATACAAAGCCTTTCAGCGTAAGTTGAAAGGCTTTTTTAGTTTTATTCATATTGATAAATTAAACCTATATTAAAATTGTTAAAACCATTATAAATACCCTTTCTAAATCGTTATAGTTTTTGTAAATTTACAATTCTAATAAACATACATTAAATCAATATACATGTCAAATAAAGCAACGCTTGAAATTAATGGAGAAAAACACGAATTTCCCTTAATTGTAGGTACTGAAAATGAAATAGGAATAGATATCAAAAATCTTAGAGCTGTTACAGGTGGTGTGACAACTATTGATCCAGGTTATAAAAATACAGGATCATGTGAGAGTGCTATTACTTTTTTAGATGGAGAAAAAGGAATTTTAAGATACAGAGGTTATTCTATTGAAGAATTAGCTGAAAAAGCAGATTTCCTTGAGGTAGCGTTTTTATTAATTTTTGGTGAATTACCAACTAAAGAGCAACTTAGTAAATTTGAAAAAGATATTAAGGAGCAGTCAGTTGTTGATGACGATGTAAAGAAAATTTTAGATGCATTTCCTAAGTCAGCACATCCAATGGGTGTCCTTTCTTCTTTAACAAGTGCTTTAACAGCATTTAACCCTTCATCGGTAAACGTAGACTCAGAAGAGGATATGTACAATACTGTATGTAAAATTATGGGTAAATTTCCGGTGTTAGTAGCATGGACAATGCGTAAGCAGAAAGGTTTACCATTAGATTATGGAGATGATAACTTAGGATATGTTGAAAACATCCTTAAAATGATGTTTAAAAAACCTAATCAGGACTATACACAAAATCCAATCCTAGTTAATGCTTTAGATAAGTTATTAATTTTACATGCAGATCATGAGCAAAACTGTTCTACATCTACAGTTAGAATAGTAGGATCATCTCACGCAGGTTTATTTGCATCTTTATCTTCAGGTATTTCAGCACTTTGGGGACCATTACATGGTGGAGCAAACCAAGCAGTTTTAGAGATGCTTGAAGCAATTAAGGAAGATGGTGGAGACACTAAAAAATATATGGCTAAAGCTAAGGATAAAGAAGATCCTTTCCGTTTAATGGGCTTTGGACACAGGGTATATAAAAACTTTGATCCAAGAGCAAAAATCATTAAAAAAGCTGCTGATGAAGTTTTAGGAGATTTAGGAATCGATGATCCTGTATTAGATATTGCTAAAGGATTAGCAGAAGAAGCTTTAAGCGATTCATATTTTGTAGATCGTAAATTATATCCAAACGTAGATTTCTATTCTGGTATTATTTATAGAGGTATGGGAATCCCAACAGAAATGTTTACCGTTATGTTCGCTTTAGGACGTTTACCAGGTTGGATTGCACAATGGAAAGAAATGCGTAACCGTAAGGAGCCAATTGGACGTCCAAGACAAATATATATTGGAGAAAACTTAAGGTCTTTCAAATCAATTTCTGAAAGATAGATTTCAATTATTAATATTAAAAAAAGCTTCATAAATCATTATGGAGCTTTTTTATATCTTTACTTTATGTTAAAACTAAACGTAAAAAACGAAACCTCTAGATTAAGAGCAGTCGTTTTAGGAACAGCAGTTAGTAATGGTCCAACACCAAAACTAGAAGAAGCATACGACCCAAAATCGTATTTGCATATCAAAGCAGGTACTTACCCAATTGAAGCAGATATGGTCAATGAAATGGAGTCTGTAGCTAAGATTTTTGAAAAATACGATGTAAAAGTTTACAGACCAGAATTAATAAAGGATTGCAATCAGATTTTTGCTAGAGATATTGCTTTTGTAATTGATGATGTTTTTGTAAAAGCAAACATACTACCCGAAAGAGAAAATGAATTAGATGCTATTCAATACTTAATTGATACAATAGATCCTAAAAAAGTGATACGTCCACCAGTGGAAGTACACATCGAAGGAGGAGACGTAATGCTATGCAACGACTATATCTTTATTGGAACTTATAGAGGTGACGATTATTCAGACTATATCGTAGCTAGAACAAATCAAGCAGGAGTAGATTATATAACACAACAGTTTCCGCATAAAAAAGTTAAAAGTTTTGATTTAAATAAATCGCAAACCAATGCTTATGATAATGCATTGCATTTAGATTGTTGTTTTCAACCAATAGGCACTAATAAAGCAATTTTACATAAAGAAGGTTTTAGAGACCAAACTGAGTATGAATGGTTGTTAAATTACTTTGGAAAAGACAATTGTTTTATTATTTCTAAAGAAGAAATGTTTAATATGAATAGTAATATTTTTAGTATTTCTGAAGATGTTATTATTTCAGAAAAAAACTTTATTAGACTTAATACTTGGTTGCGCGACAAAGGATTTACAGTTGAAGAAGTACCTTATGCCGAAATAGCAAAACAAGAAGGTTTACTAAGATGCAGTACAATGCCTTTAATTAGGGATTAAAAGACAATATTTATAAATAAAAAGCCTCTTTAATTAAAAGAGGCTTTTTTTTTATTTTTAGTAAAATAGATATTATGGATTTGTAGACCATAACGCAGCACTTTTAAGCATTGCTCTTCTAGGTAATTTTAATCCAGCTACAATTAATTCGGCAAAATCATCTGGTTGTAAAACACTATCTTCAGAGTTTTTATCTGCAATGCCTAAGTTAATAGACATATCTGAAGCTATAGTACTTGGTGTCAAAGTACAAACTCTAATGTTATTTTTTCTAACCTCTTTCATTAAGGACTCAGACATACCAATCACAGCAAATTTTGATGCAGAATAGGCAGACGTGTTAGCGTTACCATTTAATCCAGCAGTTGATGATATATTAATGATATCTCCTTCGTTTTGGTTTATTAAATATGGTAAAACCTCTTTAGTGACGTAATACATTCCCATGACGTTGGTTTGAATAATTTTACTCCATTGGTCAACCTCCATGTCATTTAAAGATCCAAAAGCAGCTATTCCTGCATTGTTAACTAAAATGTCTACTTTTCCTAATTGGTCTATAATAGTTTTGATTCCGGTTTTAACAGCCTCGTAATTACCTACATCAAAAACAGCATAAATTGCATTGACACCTAATGCTTTTAATTGGGTTACGGTTTCCTGCAAGTCTGCTTCATTTCTTCCAGTAATTGCAACATCAATCCCTTCTTTAGCAAAAGCAATAGCAGTAGCTTTACCTAAACCTTTACTTCCTCCTGTAATTATTGCTTTTCTATTTTTTAAATGTTCCATAATTGTTTTAGTATCTATATGTTTTTATAATGTTTATCTAGCCTCATAAAATTATAGAGACTATTATAAGAGTTAACGAAATTATAGGATTTTTTTCAGAAAGTCAAACTAAAACGAAACTCTAAAACTAAGATTTGGTGTTATCCCTAATGATGTGTTTTCAATAGTAGTGACTTGATTATTATCAATAGTATAATAGGTATTTAGTATATTTTCTCTGTTAAGAATATTCCATACCGACGCTCCAATAACAGCTTTATTTTCGCCTAATTTAAATTGATATGTAGCAGATAGGTCTGCTCTAATATAGGAGCTTAACCTACTACTGTTTGGTGCATTATAATTAATAGTGTTATTAATTATAGGCGTATTGTCATTGACTTGCGTGTAAGGTTTACCAGAATGCCAATTGACACCAAAAGCTAATTTTAGTTGTTGCCAACTATACGTACTACCATAATTAATTTGATGTTTTATATCAAAATTACTAGGGAAAGCGTTACTGTTATTTAAGTCTTTAAACGTATAATTATTATTGCTATAACTATAGCCTATCCACGTACTAAAACGATTAATTTGTTTGTTAACTAATACATCAATACCCTTAACATTATAACCTCCATTAACATTAATAAATTGATATTGATTTTGCAATCCTTGACTTCGGGTAGTCACGCCATTAACCGTTTTATAATAGCCTTCAATACTTAATAATAATTTGTTTTTATTATAAGTTAGCCCTAAACCTAACTGCTTACTTTTTTGAATTGGAATGGTATTATTGTTAGCCAAAACCCATCGACGCTTTTCTACACCTAAAAAGTCGTTTTGTAAATCTATTAACTGTGAAGTGGTTTGACTTTTATATTCACCTGAAAGTTCGGCTCTAAAATGTTTTAAAAAGCGTTGACTAATATGTAACCTTGGTTCTAACACACCTATTTTAAAATTTTTGAAGTAATTATGACGAAACCCTAGTTTAATTAAAGATTTTTTGTTTTTGGATTGTAATATCGTTTCGGCATAGACACTATGTGCAGTTAAGTTTCGCTTTAGGTTAACATCTAAAAAAGAGTCATTTGTTTCTTCTAAATTACTTACCGAAACTTCGTTAAATTGATAACCTCCATTAATTGAAAAATAGGTATTAAAATCATAGTAAGCATCAATATTAAAACCAGTATCAACTACTTTATTTTCTTGTATTAAACGTTGGTTATTTGCCATATCATAATCCGAAGATCTTAAATCGTAATTTGAGTAATACCCTTTAATTGTGGTGTTGAATTTGTTATTCCAAATATGTTGATATTGTATAGCAGATGCTCTGTTTTGTTGTTTTAGTTGATTACTGTTATTTACTGAGGCATCACTATTTGAGGACTCCTCAAAATCTAGTTGATTAAATACATTTAATAATGTAAAACGTAATTTATCTTTTTCTGTAATATTGTGTAAGAGTTTTAATGAGATATCACTAAACCTAAAGGTTTGGTTGTCTTTAAACGAATGTTCTGTGTTAGACACTTCAGAGTCCTGAAACACACGTTTAAAATATTGATTATACGTTGGTGTATTTAGTATATCAGTAATAGCGCGTCTAGTTGCTAATTGTAGTTGTGTTTTTGGTGTTAATGGTATAATAGCAAAACCATCTGCAGTAATCATATTTATGCCTATTCCAGCGCTAAAATCGGCATCTATATTATCCGATAATTTCATGTCAATCATACTACTAATTCCGTCACCAAATCGTGCGCTTGTTCCATTTTTTATTACAGAGACATGTTTTGTTAAATACGGATTAAAAGCCGAGATTAATCCAAAAAAGTGTCCTGATTGATACATTTTTATTCCATCATATAAAATAAGGTTTTGATCATGTGTTCCTCCTCTAACATTAATATTAGATACGGTTTCATCTACACTTAAAACACCAGGTATGGCTTGTATGGTTTGTAATATATCAGGTTCAATTAAACCAGGTAAAATTTCAAAGGATTTTGGTGATATGGTTATATGACCAGATTTGTTTTTGTCAATACCAGTGGTTAAGTAATTAGAGATAGTAATTTCGTCTAATTTTTGAAAAGAAAAACCATTTATATTGCCTGTAACGGTAATAAAATGGTCGTCTAATTTGTTGAATTTTATATCAGTTTGGAGTTCTATTTTTGATAACATATCATCCAAAGAATCCTTGCTGTCAAACGTCACAAAAACACCCTTAATTACTTTGTCTGCATAAGAAAAACTAACTTTATACTGATACTCTATTGTAGATAGGACATCTAATAAAGGGAGTTTTTTAGTTTGGGCATAAAAAGAAAAGCTAAAGGCTAATGCAATAATTAATAATAGAGTCTTTTTTAACGATTTATTCACGCGTTAAAATAATGGTTTTGTTAACTTTTTTATAGCGTAATTGTAGTGGTTGTGTTATGGACTGTAATGCAATATTAATGTCATTGTGTGTAAACTTACCCGAAAACAATTCGTCTTGTTTAATCGTTTTAGCATCAATCTTTACATTATACTGTCTTTCAAACTCGTCTAAAACTTCGCTTAAAGGTACGCTAATAAAACTACTTAGACTGTTTAGCCAATCTGGTTTTTTTGCATTTAAAGTTAACCGCTCAATAGGCTTATTGTTAATTATTAAAAAGGAATCTCCTGCTTTTAATTTTGTTTCAGCACTGTTAAAAGTTACATTAACTAAGCCTTCATAGCAAGTAACTTCAAAATAATTTTGACGTTGCTTAACATTAAATTCTGTTCCCAAAACGGTTACTATTCCTGATGTTGTAACAACATTAAAGGAGCTTCCTTTTTTAACTTTAAAAAAGGCTTCGCCTTCTAATTTAAGACTGCGTGTATTGTCTGCCCATTGTTTTGGATTATAGGTGATTTTAGATAACGCATTTAAATTAACTTCAGAGTTGTCAGGTAGTTGGATTAATGACTTTTCTGCATAATATGTGTTAATAGTGGTGTCTAACGTTGTGGTATAATAATAGGCGCCAAAACATATTGCTAAAATAGCTGCAATTTTAAGTAAAGGAGATAGCCAATTAGTTTGTCTTTTTGGTGGTTGTTCAATACTGGTAAGAATTGTTTTTAAAGCCTGGTCAGTGTTAAGCTCTGGCGCTTTAAACCCTTGACTGTAATTAGATAATTTTACTATAGCCTCATAGTCCTCAAGCGCTTTAAACGCTTCAAGTTCTTGAGGAGTTAGGTCGTTGTCCAACCATTTTAATATTAGTACTTCTTTATTCATAACTTTAATCTAACTATATAACAAGACCATCCGGAAAATTCCTACCCTTAGGTAAAAAAATAAAATTTATAACCCATCTATCTCTTGTCTTAATTTTTTTAAGGCACCATAAATGCGTTTTTCTACAGCTTTGGTACTAATGTCCAAAAGTGCAGCAATTTCTTTAAAACGTTTACCTTCCACACGATTCATTAAAAAGGCAACCCGTTGAGCCTCAGTTAAATTAGCTATAGCTTTTTCTAGCTTTTTACGGTATTCATCTTCCTCCATTAAAAATTCTGGAGATACATTTGTTTGATGTGTTGTTTTTGTCTGTTGGTGTTTTAGGACTACTTTTTGGTGTGCAACCTCATTTAGCATTAAGTTGTTTGCAATTGTAAAAACATAACTTTTAGCTTTCTCAGGACTTACTTTTTTACAATTTTCCCACAGCTTTATAAAAGCTTCTTGGGTTTTGTCTTCGGGATTTAAGCGGTCTCCAAACTTGTAATATAAAAAGCTATGTAAGCTTTTTGAGTGCTTTTTAAAAAATGCCTCGAATCGGGATTTATCACAAATATTTTTATATAACTGTTTTGACATAATTTTATTAAAGTACTACAAAATAGGACTATTTTTTTTGATAATTAGGTAGGTATTTTAAATAAACAACTGTTTTATACTTGAAACCATGTAAAACATATACTGACTACTAGTGTATTAAAAATGTAATATTAATGAAAATTAAACAACCTCTTTTTGGAATATTACTAGTGTTTGGCTTGTTTTTTAATTGTCAAAATGAAACTATTAATAGTGTTGATCAACAAAGTGAAACACTTGAGTATAACTCTACATTATTCAATTTAATTAGCACAATTGCATTGGATGAAGACATTAATTGTATGGATTTTGAATATCCATTGACTGTTTCCATTTATGAGGCAGATTTCCAGTTAGCAGATATCGTAACTATAGATAATGATGACGCATTATATTTGTTT
Source organism: Olleya sp. AS48 (assembly GCF_038900355.1). Classification (NCBI taxonomy): domain Bacteria; kingdom Pseudomonadati; phylum Bacteroidota; class Flavobacteriia; order Flavobacteriales; family Flavobacteriaceae; genus Olleya; species Olleya sp. AS48. Next base: position 108,335 of record NZ_JBBMRD010000010.1, read on the forward strand.
TTGCAAACTTTAGACACCTCTATTGTAGCTAGTTTAAACTTTCCTATCACCATGGTTTTACCTGATGAGCAACAAATTGTAGTAAATTCTAATCAAGCCTTACAATCTATTATAACCTTAGAGGGTAGTAGTTGCGACAGTGTCAATTCTTGTACCCAAACAGCTATAGCTAATTATTTAATGGATTGTGATCAGTTGCCAACAATAAATGGGCTTTCACCTAACTTGACCCATTTTAATTTTCAGGAAGATAATAACATAACTGTTTTATATGAAGGCGATATGTTATTTAATGGTGCTTGGGATATTACGACTATAGAAGGGAATGTGTATGTGTTTATTACAATTAGCGGATTAGACAATTATAATGGACAGTGGGAAGTTGTACAATGTGAATCAGAACAATTAGTTTTAGAACAGGAAGATTTAGAACTAATATTGACCCAAAATTGCAGTCCTAACCCATTTAGCTGTTTTGAAGATATAAATCTCACTATTTGTGATGCGGATGGAGATTTAATAGAGACGTTTAATTTAGATGAATTTTATCAAGATTGCGATCAAAGTAATGTTGGTATTAGTTATCATATATCTTATGATGATGCTGTTATTAACGCCAATTCATTGACATCGACCTTTACAAATGTTACAAATCCGCAGACCATTTATGTTAGGGTAGCGCAATATAGTAATCCAGATATATATCAAATATTTACAATAGTTATAACGGTTGAAGACTGCACATAATTAAATAATCACATAATTATATTATAGTCATTAGATAGTCTAACTATTAAAAATTTAGTTTTAATTAAGTTAATTATTATCATGTTTAAAAGGTTGCTAATTTTAGTAGCCTTTTTTTATGGAATTATTTATATATGAAACTTCGTAAATACGCTTCAAATTGCTATTTTTGTGCTTCTTAAAAACAGAAAAAATTATGTTTAATAATTTAAGCGAAAAGTTAGATAAAGCGTTACACGTACTAAAAGGACATGGTAGCATTACAGAAGTAAACGTTGCCGAAACCCTAAAAGAAGTACGTAGAGCACTTTTAGATGCCGATGTTAACTTTAAAATTGCTAAAGAATTTACTAATAGAGTAAAAGTAAAAGCACTAGGTCAAAACGTATTAACAACGTTACAACCAGGACAATTAATGGTTAAAATCGTTAAAGACGAATTAACTGAATTAATGGGAGGAGATGTAGAAGGCATAAACATGTCTGGTACACCAACTATTATATTAATGTCTGGTTTACAAGGATCTGGTAAAACTACTTTTTCTGGTAAATTAGCCAACTTTTTAAAAACCAAAAAAACTAAAAAACCTTTATTAGTTGCATGTGACGTTTATCGTCCAGCAGCTGTTGATCAGTTACACGTTGTAGGAGATCAAATAAAAGTTGATGTTTATAGTGATAAAGGAAACACAGATCCAGTAGCTATTGCACAAGCAGGTATTGCACATGCAAAGCAAAATGGACATAACGTCGTTATTATTGATACAGCTGGTCGTTTAGCTGTGGATGAAGCGATGATGAAAGAAATTTCTAACATTCACAAAGCAATACAACCACAAGAAACATTATTTGTAGTAGACTCTATGACAGGTCAAGATGCTGTAAATACAGCAAAAGCCTTTAATGATGTTTTAAACTTTGATGGTGTTATCTTAACAAAATTAGATGGAGATACACGTGGTGGAGCAGCAATATCTATTAAATCTGTAGTAAATAAACCAATTAAGTTTATTGGTACAGGAGAGAAGATGGAAGCGATTGATGTATTCTATCCTTCTCGTATGGCAGATCGTATTCTTGGAATGGGAGATGTTGTCTCTTTAGTAGAACGAGCTCAGGAACAATTTGATGAGGTAGAAGCTAGAAAATTACAAAAGAAAATCGCTAAAAATCAATTTGGTTTTGACGACTTCTTAAAGCAAATTCAGCAAATCAAGAAAATGGGTAATATGAAAGACCTTATTGGAATGATTCCTGGTGCTGGAAAAATGATGAAAGATATAGATATAGACGACGATGCTTTTAAAGGTATCGAAGCTATTATCCACTCGATGACAGTTAAAGAGCGTACTAATCCATCTATTATTGATGCTAGTCGTAAAAAACGAATTGGTAAAGGATCTGGTACTTCGGTTCAAGAAGTTAACCAATTACTTAAGCAATTTGATCAAATGAGTAAGATGATGAAAATGATGCAAGGTGGAAAAGGAAAAGCAATGATGAATGCAATGAAAAACATGAGGTAACTCATGTTTTTTTATTTTATATAATTAACTAACACACACAACTATAAAATATGACAATTCTAGACGGTAAAAAAGTCAGTAACGATATTAAAAACGAAATCAAAGCTGAAGTCGACAAGATGAAAGCTAATGGCGAAAAAGTTCCTCATTTAGCAGCAGTTATTGTAGGTAACGATGGAGCAAGTTTGACTTACGTAGGAAGTAAGGTTAGAGCTTGTGAGCGTGTTGGTTTTGAATCTACTATGGTTAGATTGTCTAATACAACCAGTGAAGTTGAATTGTTAGATAAAATTGACGAGCTTAATAATAATCCTGATATTGATGGCTTTATTATTCAGTTACCATTACCAGACCAAATAGATACACAAAAAGTTTTAATGGCTGTGCATCCAGATAAGGATGTGGATGGGTTTCATCCAATGAATTTTGGTAAAATGGCATTAGACATGTCTACCTTTATCCCAGCAACACCATTTGGTATTTTAGAATTATTAGACAGATATAACGTAGACACTAAAGGTAAGCACACAGTGGTTATTGGTCGTTCTCATATTGTTGGTCGTCCTATGAGTATTTTAATGGGTCGTAAAGGGTTTCCTGGTAACAGTACAGTAACTTTAACACATAGTCACACTAAAAATATTACACAAATTACAAGTCAAGCAGACATTATAATTTCTGCGTTAGGTGTACCAAACTTTTTAAAAGCAGAAATGGTAAAAGATGATGCTGTTATTATAGATGTAGGTATTACTAGAGTTCCGGACGACACTAAAGAAAGAGGTTACCGTATTACTGGTGATGTTGATTTTGAAAATGTTAGCAAAAAAGCTAGTCACATCACACCTGTTCCTGGTGGAGTAGGACCAATGACTATAGCCATGTTATTAAAAAACACCTTATTAGCTAGAGAACGTCACAGAAAATCTAATAAAAATTAATTACTTATTTTTAAACCTGAAATTAATCATTTCAGGTTTTTTTATGCAAATACTATCTCGTGTTCAGTTTGGAAGTTTAGAGCATCTTCTGCCAATAGTTGTGGCTGTAATTTTGTGTTGGTTTTTATTTTATCAAATCAAAACACAATCAGATCATCTAAAGTTTAAAGTATTTAAAGGCTTAGGTATTTTTGTATCTGCTTTTATGGCTATTTTTCATTTGTATAAAATTGGACAAGGCGGTTACAGTTTACAAACAGATTTACCCTTGTTTTTATGTAGCTTTATGGCTTTGTTTATTTTTATATTCACTTTAACAAGACGATTTTTACTCTTCGAAATCTTATTTTTTTGGACCATAGTAGGTACGTCTCAAGGCGTTATTACACCAGATATTGAGGTAGGTTTTCCTAGTTATGATTATGTAAGGTATTGGATCGTTCATCTTGGACTTTTAACAATTATAGCCTATGCTATAGTGGTCTTAAAAATGCGACCAAAATTTAAAAGTGTATTTAAATCTTTTGTAGTACTGCAGGTTTATGTTTTGATAATTATGGTAATTAACTACCTGTTGGATGCCAACTATTCTTATTTAAATAATAAACCACTTTCTGGATCAGTACTGGATTTGTTGGGTGATTGGCCAAACTATGTAATTGTAGTCCAATTAGCTTTATTACCATTGTTTTTGCTGATTTACTTACCTTTTTTTTGGTCTAACAAATATTATAAGACAAAAAACAACAATAACAACATATATTAATATTACTTAAAATGAAAAATTTATTATTTATTATACTATTGATAATGGGCACAATAGGGTGTAGCACAAAACAATGAACTGACTATCGAGGAATTTGAATCAATAGAAATTGGTGATGTATTATTTACTGATATTAAAAACACTAATGGAAATGAGACGTTGTTAACACATGTATTGTGTCCTGATATTACTTTTTTTGACAATAATGATGATTCAAATGGAGAAGGAACAAAAAAAGTATTGGTTAATTCAAGTTTAGAATTTGTTTTTACTAATATAAACTCAGATGAATTTAATCCCGAGTTATTCTATTTAAAAACAAATTCTATTGAAATAAAAAGTATTAGCATAAGTATAAATAATCACTATTCTATTCTAGGAGGTCCACTTCAAATTAGAAATAATACTGATGGCACAAAATCTATTATATACACTAAACCGTCTGGTGATTGTTGTGCATTTGTTTTAGAAACAAACGAGTCTGGATTTATAACAAAAACCGAATATTTTGTTTGGACTTAAAATACTAACCACTTTAACAATTATTAAAACTGACAATTTTTATAGTCAGTTTTGGTTAAGTTTAAATGTATAAAAAAGACCTCACAGGTTTTTAAAATCTGTGAGGTCTAAATTTTATAATACTAGTTGGGTTTGCCTTGACTAAAGCCAGTGAAATTTATTTTGCAAACAACTGTGACTGATCTCTAAATGTTTTAAACTCTAAAGCATTACCAGAAGGGTCCTTGAAAAACATTGTTTTTTGCTCGCCAACTAAACCTTCAAATCTTACATAAGGTTCAATAATAAACTGAATATTTTTATTTTTTAAGTGTGCTTCAAATTCCGCGAAAGCGTCCCAATCTAAAACCACACCAAAATGTGGTACTGGTACGTGTTTACCATCCACTTGGTTAGCAGTTTCAACGTCGTTAGTTTTTGCTTTATAATGTATTACTAACTGGTGACCAAAAAAGTTAAAGTCTACCCATTGGTCGCTACTTCTTCCTTCTTCGCAGTTTAAAATATCTCTGTAAAACTCGCGACAGTCCTGTAAATTGTGAACAGGAATGGCTAAATGAAAAGGTGATACTCTACTCATTATTTAATGGTCTTTGCGTCTGTTTCTTATTGGTCGCTCACGATTAGGTCGCTCTCCTTTAAACGATTCTCTACTTGGTTGATCTTTTGGTTTGGCTCTGTCTTTAGTTGGTGCCTCTTTAACAGGTCTACCAGATCTAGAGGGACTGTCTTTTGCTGTTTTAGCTTCGTGTATCTTGGTCGAATCCTCTAAAAGCAAATGCAGTGTTTTTAACTCTTTTTCTGTAAATTCTCTGTATTCTCCAACAGGAACATCCAACTTAATATTCATGATTCTAACACGTCTTAATGAGGTTACTTCATAGGTTAAATATTCGCACATACGTCTAATCTGTCTATTTAAACCTTGTGTTAAAATAATCCTGAAGGTATGTGAGTCTATTTTTTTAACCGAACATTTTTTAGTCGTACGATCTAAATCTTCTAGATAAATACCACTTGCCATTCTGTTTATAAAGGTTTGTGATATTGGTTTGTCTACAGTAACAATATATTCTTTGTCATGATTGTTACTAGCACGTAAAATTTTGTTTACAATATCACCATCGTCAGTCATAAAAATTAATCCATCACTTAACTTATCTAAACGTCCAATAGGAAAAATACGTTTTGGATAGTTTATGTAATCTATAATATTGTCTTTTTCAACAGAGGTATCTGTAGTACATACAATACCTACAGGTTTGTTAAAAGCAAGGTAAATTGGCTTGTCAGTATTGTTTTTAATAATTTCACCATCTACAGCAACAACATCATTTGGACTTACTTTTGTGCCCATTTCTGGTACAACGCCATTAATTGTAACACGTCCAGCATCAATTAATTTATCACCTTCACGACGCGAGCAAAAACCAGCTTCGCTAAGGTATTTATTAAGTCTTGTTAATTTTTCTTCCAAAATATATTATGCTTTAATAAAATTAATAACAGCTTTGTTTACGCTATCATCACGTAATCCATGACCAAAACCATCTGTAGTTAGTAATGTTGAATTTTTAAAGTTAGATGAAATTAGCTCAGCCTCATCATATTGTATAATCTTATCACCTTTATCGTGGATGATAAGTCCTTCTAAATTAATTTCTTTTGAAAATTTAGCTGCCGAGAAATGTGAAGGCATATAATTAAAACGTTCTAAAACTAGCTGATTTAGTCCATTTTCAATGCGCTTATTAAACCCTAACATGTTAACATAGTTTTTAAAAACATTTGTAAACTCTGAAGGTGCGCCAAGCAAAATCATTTTTTGTAAAGCGTCATTTTGGTATTTATGTTGAAAAAACACAGATGCCATTCCACCAACTGAATGTCCAACAATTACGTTAGCCTTGTAATGTTTTGCAACAACATTTAAAAACTCGGAATACAAAATAGCATTAAACTGCGTACCACTAGATTTACCATGAGCAGGACCATCTAAAGATACCACATTGTAATCTAAATCCTGTAAAGCTTCGACTAATTTTTTCCATCTAAAAGTATTGCTTTCCCAACCATGTGCAAGTAAGATGGTTTTTTTTGTACCTACCCAATGGTAAGTTTGTATGGTGTGGTCTTGATAGTTCAAAGTGTATTGGTTAGCTGTATTTAAAAACGGTTGATGTTTGTCTTTAAAACGTCCTTGTCTAGGTGTTGCAAAAATGTCTAATGCTTTTGCGCTAGCAAATTTAGGAGCAACATAACTAACCGCATTTAAACCGTTACCAATTATTTTAGGAAGTACTTTTGCGATTTTCTTTTTCATTTTTTTTTAGTCTTCTCTGTTTACCAAATCCATTGAAAATGCTGGAGTACAAATTGCAATATACTCGCAAGCAATTGTAAAAGGATTGGAGTATTGTACACGAGTATTTTTTTTAATTTTAATGGATTGTCCAGCTTCAAGGATTATTTCTTCACCTTCAATAATAAACTGTTTTTTACCTTTAATAATATAGGTGTACTCATCAAAAGCTGGTGTTTGAAAAGGTTCACTCCAACCTGCTGGAGCAATCATATGTGCTATACTAATATCTTTATTACCATCTGTGGCTAACCCAAAGTGCTCTTCAATAACTTTACCATCAGTTGTTGGTACAACAAATGGGCTGTTTTGGATTTTATATTTTTTGTCTTTCATTTTAAAAATTATAATTACTTAATATGCAATAATTAAGATTAATATCAAAAAAATTAACCTGAATTTATAGTTTAGGTTGCTTATTTATAGGTTATTAACTTAATGAATGGATTAAGTCTTAGACTCATATTTAACTATAATGTCTTCAATAGTTTTAACGTCCTGAATAGATAATAGTCTTCTGTCAATTAAAAAATCATTTTGATTATCAGAGACTAATTTTAATCCATAATCATTTCGATTAACTCTATTTAATTTATTTAAATCAAAAGATTTAGCAAACCAACCAACGGTTTTAATAGTATCGTCCTCTATTTTATATAAATCTCTTTTATCAAAAAAATAAGAATACAAATAAAATATTACCATAGGTATGGCTAATAATTGTAGTACATAGTTTTTGTGATTTTCAATTAAAAAGAAAGATAATCCAAATACCATCCAAAGTACAGCAGACAAAATATCTGCTTTTCTTTTTTTTACATTTTTGAATTCCATTTTATGTAAGACCTACCAACCTAAAATAAAGTGTTTAATCTTAGCGGTTTCTGGTATGTTTGCTTCCTCTATTTTTTTGTTCATATCAAATCTAAACTCTGATGGTAATTCATTTTTATCAATTAAGAAAAACGCATCGCTTTCTTTAACAAAAACGGAAGCACTTTTAAATGAATTTTGAATGCTTGTAATAGTATATTTTGCTTTAATATCTCCAAAAGTACTATTGCTAGTTATCCCTTTGTCTGTTTTAAATCTCGAGTCTTTTATCTTGATACTAGAGATTGTAGCAGTAGAGTCTAATGCTTGTTTTGGTGTTATGCTTAATAGGTGTTTACCTCCTTTTTCGTAAATTTCAATAGTATTTAAAGCACCTGTAAACTCGTCTCCAGCAATTGGACTTATTACTGAGTCGTTGATAAAGATAGTTTTTAAATCCTTGACTTGGGTTGAGTCTGTTAATAATCCAATATTTTGGTTTTGCACTAAATATGGATCTGCAGCTTTGTTACATGACGTTGCTAGTACAGCTAAAAGACCTAAGGTTACTATTGTTTTTTTCATTGAGGTTATATTGGTTTTGTTTCCGCTTAAGCGAAATTATTTTGTTTGTTATTCTTTTTATAAAAGTGATTATTTCATCACGCGTTTTAAAATTCCAAAAACGCTTCTAATAAATGTAGCACTTGTTAATACTTTGATAATTGGGTTTTGTGCAGTGCTACGTCTTCTTGTGGTTGTTGATCTAGATTGTTTTTCAGCTTTTTCTTTTTCAGCTTTTTTATCTTCTTCAAGTTGTAACGCGTTAGCAGCTTCTATTTTTTTATTTAAAAGCTCATAAGCGCTTTCACGATCTATGGTTTCGTTATATTTTAAAACTAACTTGGAGTCGTCCAATAAGTTTTGCAACTCTACGTCTGTTAACACATCCATTCTACTCATTGGTGCACGCATCATAGTGGCAGCTAATGGTGTTGGTCTTCCTTTTTCATCTAAAGCAGACACTAACGCTTCTCCAGTACCTAATGACGTTAATACATCTGCTGTATCATAGTATGCAGTATCTGGATAGTTTTGTGCTGTTAACTTTATGGCTTTTCTGTCTTTTGCTGTAAAGGCACGCAAAGCATGTTGGATTTTTAACCCTAATTGACTTAAAACACCTTCCGGTACATCTGTTGGGTTTTGTGTTACAAAGTATAACCCAACACCTTTACTACGTATTAGTTTAACAATGCTTTCTATTTGATTTAATAAGGCTTTTGAAGCTTCGTTAAATATCAAATGCGCTTCATCAATAAACATGATTAATTCTGGTTTTCCAGAGTCACCTTGTTCTGGTAAAGTCTCATATATTTCGGCCAATAAACTTAACATAAATGTCGAGAATAATTTTGGTCTGTCTTGTATGTCAGTAAGTCTAATAATGTTTATGTAACCATGACCATCTCTAGTGGTGCGTAATAAATCTTCGACCTCAAAACTTTTTTCGCCAAAAAATAAATCACCTCCTTGTTGCTCAATCTCGATAACTTTTCTTAAAATAGCTCCTGTTGATGCCGAAGAGATGCGACCATACTCGTCCTGAAATTCTTCTTTACCTTCATTAGTGCAATATTGTAATATTTTTTTAAAATCTTTTAAATCTAACAAGGGTAGTTTGTTGTCGTCACAATATTTAAAAATAACTGCTACAACGCCAGATTGCGTGTCTGTAAGATCCAAAATTCTAGATAGTAAAACAGGACCAAACTCGCTAATAGTTGCACGTAATCTTACACCATTTTGTTCGGATAAACTCATGATTTCAACAGGAAATCCTTTAGCTTCAAAGGGTAAACCTATTTTTGCATGACGTTCGTCAATTTTGGCATGTCCAGGACTAGGTTGTGCGATACCACTTAAATCTCCTTTAATATCCATAAGTAAGACCGGAATCCCTTTATCACTAAGGTTTTCTGCCAACACTTGTAACGTTTTAGTTTTACCAGTTCCAGTTGCACCAGCTATCAAACCATGCCTATTCATAGTTTTTAATGGTACGTTTACAAAAGCATCTTTTATAGTTTGACCATCTAACATTGCCGAACCTAACGTTATGTAGTCGCCTTTACAGGTATTTCCTTCTGTGATATGATTAAAAAATTCGTCTTGTCTACTCATTCTAAAAATATTTGATGTAAAAATACTAATCTTAGCGTAAATCATTGAAAACTTTCAACTTTAAATGCTTAAATTTTCCATTAGATAAGATTATATTTGCAAGCTATGAAGCAAGAGACACAAGATTTAGTTAACAAAGGATTAATGTTGCCTTTAATGGAAGAGTTTTACACTATCCAAGGAGAAGGTTTCCATAAAGGAACTGCTGCTTATTTTATAAGAATTGGTGGTTGCGATGTTGGTTGTCATTGGTGCGATGTTAAAGAAAGTTGGAATGCAGATTTACATCCTCCAACTAGTACAGATGTAATAGTTGCCAATGCTAAAAAGTATAGCGATACTGTAGTAGTAACAGGAGGAGAACCGTTAACTTGGGATATGACAGCATTAACCGATAAGCTTAAGGCTGAAGGTTGTAAAATCCATATTGAAACTTCTGGTGCTTATGAGTTAACTGGTCAATGGGATTGGATTTGCTTGTCTCCAAAAAAAATGAAACTGCCTACTCAAGGTGTTTATGATAAGGCACATGAGTTAAAATGTATTATCTATAATAAAGATGACTTTAAGTTTGCGGAAGCGCAAGCAGCTAAAGTTAATGGAGATTGTATTTTATATTTACAACCAGAATGGAGTAAACGTGATACAATGATACCAATGATTGTCGATTATGTTATGGCTAATCCTAAATGGAAAGTGTCGCTACAAACACACAAGTATCTTAATATTCCGTAAAATAGTTGTATTTTGCAACTATAGCTATTAATCATAGCGTAAGTAATCCTTATAAACTTAACATTATGATTAGAAATTTTTACAATGAAAAATGGAAACCTGTCCAGTTTGATGACAATGTTTCTGAAAATATGTCTTTTAAAATATCAAACCATGGACGACTTAGTAAAGTTGAAGATGGAGTAGATGTTTTGATAGAAAACCAATACCCTATTAATGGGTATAGTACAGTTCCTGTTATAAAAAAAGATGGTAAGCGTACAGCAAGATATATTCACAAATTAGTTGCACAACATCATTTAGATAAACCAGAAGACGCAAAATTTGTGCTCCACTTAGATTACGATAAAAGTAATAATGCAGTCGAAAATTTAAAATGGGCAACTAAACGTGAAAAGGAAATCCATCAATTTAAAAATCCGCATTATCTTACTAGAAAAAAAGTAATAACATCCTCTAAGTTAACCGAAACAGAGGTGATTAGACTTAAAAAGCGTCTTTTTGATCCAAATAGACGTACTAGATTAAAGATTTTAGCGCGACAATTTGGAGTTTCAGAAATGCAATTACATCGTATTAAAACTGGTGAAAATTGGGGACACGTAAAAGTGTAACTATTGTTTTATAAACTTAACTGTTTGTCGTCCACTATTATTATGAAAATCTAAGAAATAGATTCCAGTAGCTAAGTCTATAACCGGAAATTTATACTGTTTTTGGGTACCATTAGTTTTAATTACTTCTCTAGAAAGTTGTTTGACAAATCTACCGTTAGCGTCATAAAGCTCGATTAATAAATTATCATCACTTTTAAAATCTATTGAAAATTCAAGATTGTTTTTAACTGGATTTTTTAGTAATGTAACCTGTAATGGCGATTTTGCTGGTACAGAGAAATCTTCAGTATTTAAAGTTTGGTCTGTGTATTTGTAAATAGTAGTACCTGACGCATAAGCTTGACCTGATGAGGTAACAAATATTCGGTTTAAATTATTACCAATGTTTAAGTTTGTCCAAGTTAGTCCTCCATCTGTGGTTTCGTAAAAACCTGTGGTGTGTCCTCCAATCCATCCAAGGGTTTCGGATGTAAATCCAACTGCCTGTAAATGGGTTTCTGGTGCGTTAGTACTAAACCATGTTAAACCTCCATCAACAGACTTTATAAATTGTCCTAATGTGGTTGCTGTAGACTCCACAGCTCCAAAAATAATATTAGTGTTGTTTTCTAATACTTGTATTTTCCAAACGTAATCTCCAATAATATTGGAGTTATATATTTCAGTCCAGGAAGTTCCTCCATCGATAGTTTTTAAAATGATGCCTCCTGTTGCACTTTTTCCAGAAGCATAACCAATAGTTTCAGTTTCAAAATAAATTTCTACTAAAGCATCAGCGTACGCAGACATGTCTATAGATGTCCAATTGTTACCATTATCTGAAGATTTAATTATAAAAGCTGGACCAAAGTAAGCACCACATCCATAAATTGTTGAGGTTCCAACAGCATCTAATCCGCAAATAGCAACTGGATTTGGTGTTATATTAGTTATAGTTGTCCATGTTATACCACCATCTGTAGTTTTGTAAAAAAGACCATTTAAAGTACCTAAAAAGCCTACGTCTTCATTTAAAAATTCAATATTTCTAAAATAATGACTACTACCTAAATCCGTTTGATTTAGTTGTTCTGACCATGTTATACCACCATCTGTAGTTTTGTATACAGACGCATAAAAGCCATTTGCAGCCCAGCCTAAATTATCATCTAAAAAAAACACGTCATCAAAACGTTGATTGTTAGGATTAGAAGTAATATTAGGTAGTGGTTGCCAAGTAGCTTGAGCAGTTATGTTTAAGCTAAATAAAATAAATAAAAGAACAAATAATCTCATTGTGGTTTGGGGTTAACTATCAGATTGTAAAGTTAAGAATACTTTTAACTAACTAAAAAGTGATATATTGTAATGTAATATTATTTATTGTTGTAAAAATGTAAGCATTAATACGTTTAGTGTTTTAATTATGAAACATAAAGCTAATATTTGCTTCATCAATTAGAATTAAAGAATTTAAAATATAAAATTATGTGTGGAATTGTATGTGCTTTCGACCTAAAACAAAAAAGTGAAGATTTAAGACCTCAAGTGTTAGAAATGTCTAAAACTATTCGTCATCGTGGACCAGATTGGTCAGGTATTTATAGTGATGATAAAGCTATTTTAGCACATGAGCGTTTAGCAATTGTTGATCCTGCTTCAGGAAAACAACCATTGTTTAGTCCTGATAATAAATTGGTTTTAGCTGCAAATGGCGAAATATACAATCACAGAGATTTGCGTAAGCAATTTGAAGGCAAATATGATTTCCAAACGCAAAGCGACTGCGAAGTAATCTTAGCATTGTACCAAGAAAAAGGTGTTGATTTTGTAGATGAAATGAACGGAATCTTTGGATTTGCAATTTATGATGTAGAAAAAGATGAATATTTTATAGCACGTGACCACATGGGAATTATCCCATTATACATTGGTTGGGATCAAAACGGAACATTTTATGTTGCCTCAGAGCTTAAGGCTTTAGAAGGTGTATGTACCAAAATTGAATTATTTCCTCCAGGACATTATATGTCAAGTAAAGATGGTGAATTTGTAAAATGGTATAATAGAGATTGGAGTGATTATGAGGCTGTAAAAGATAACGAAACTAGTATTGCAGAAGTTAAAGAAGCTTTAGAAGCAGCAGTTCACAGACAGTTAATGAGTGATGTGCCTTACGGAGTTTTACTTTCAGGAGGATTAGATAGTTCTGTAACTTCTGCAATTGCAAAAAAATACGCGCAAAAACGTATAGAGTCAGATGACCAGTCGGATGCTTGGTATCCGCAATTACATAGCTTCTCTGTTGGGTTAGAAGGCTCGCCAGATTTAGCTGCAGCACAAAAAGTGGCAGATCATATTGGAACGGTACACCATGAAATTAAATTTACAATCCAAGAAGGTTTAGATGCTATTAAGGATGTAATTTATAACATAGAAACTTATGATATAACAACCATACGATCGTCAACACCTATGTATTTAATGGCTAGAGTTATTAAATCTATGGGAATTAAAATGGTATTATCAGGTGAAGGAGCAGATGAAATTTTTGGTGGATACTTATACTTTCATAAAGCACCAAATGCAAAAGAATTTCATGAAGAAACAGTGCGTAAGCTAGATAAATTACACATGTACGATTGTTTAAGAGCAAACAAAAGTTTAGCTGCTTGGGGAATTGAAGGACGTGTACCATTTTTAGATAAAGAGTTTATGGATGTAGCGATGCGCATTAACCCTCAAGATAAAATGATTAATGGAGAACGTATGGAAAAATGGGTAGTACGTAAGGCTTTTGAGGATATGTTACCAGAAAGTGTAGCTTGGAGGCAAAAAGAACAATTTAGCGATGGTGTTGGATATAGTTGGATTGACACACTTAAAGAAGTGGTTAATGAAGCAGTCACAGATGATCAAATGGCTAATGCTAAATTCCGTTTTCCAATACAAACACCACAAAACAAAGAAGAGTTTTACTATCGTTCTATTTTTGAAGAGCACTTCCCAAGTGATGCTGCAGCAAAAAGTGTACCTCAAGAAGCAAGTGTGGCGTGCAGTACAGCCACAGCGTTAGAGTGGGATGAGGCTTTTAAAAACATGAATGAGCCAAGTGGTCGTGCAATAGCAAACGTCCATGATAAGTCTTATGCTACATCTTAATTAAACAAAAATTAGCATAAAGTATATATATTAATAGCTTCAAAACCTCGCAAATGCGAGGTTTTGTGTTTTTTGGTCTTAAAAAAAACAATTAAGATTATCAAAATCTATTTTAAAGCGGTTTTTAAGCCTTTTAAGACACTTTTTCAATAATTAACAAATGTTAATAATTTTTAAGGACAACGCTTAAATACACTTGAAAAACGTTTTTAATTGTGTATATTTGTTTGTATTCAAAAGGATGCCTAATCGCATCTTTTTTTATGTCTTAATAACAGAAATAGATCATAAATAATATAAATATGAGCGAAAAAAAGGAAGAGTTTAACAAACACAATTATTCTGCTGATAGTATCCAAGCGCTAGAAGGAATGGAGCATGTACGTATGCGTCCTTCCATGTATATTGGAGATGTTGGTGTACGTGGTTTACACCATTTAGTATATGAGGTTGTAGATAACTCGATTGACGAAGCTTTAGCTGGTCATTGTGATAATATCACAGTAACAATTAACGAGGATAACTCAATCACAACTGAAGATGATGGTCGTGGTATTCCTGTAGATCTTCACAAAAAAGAAGGTATTTCTGCATTAGAGGTTGTAATGACTAAAATTGGTGCAGGAGGTAAGTTTGATAAAGATTCTTATAAAGTTTCTGGAGGACTTCACGGTGTTGGTGTAAGTTGTGTTAATGCATTATCAGAGCACCTAACAGCAACCGTTTATAGAGACGGTAAAATATGGGAACAAGAATATGAAAGAGGTAAATCTTTATATCCTGTAAAGGCAATTGGTGATACAGATAAAAGAGGTACAACTGTAACTTTTAAACCAGATTCGACAATTTTTACACAAACGCTAGAGTATAATTACGATACATTAGCAAGTAGAATGCGTGAATTGGCATACTTAAACAAAGGAATTACAATCCATTTAGTAGACAAAAGATTTACTAAAGAAGATGGTTCTTTTGAAGGAGAAACATTTCATAGTGAAGAAGGTCTTAAAGAGTTTATCAAGTTTTTAGACGGAAACAGAGAGCCTTTAATGAAAGATGTAATTTCTTTTGAAGGTGAGAAAAACGGAGTGCCTGTTGAGGTTGCAATGGTATATAATACTAGTTATGCAGAAAACTTACACTCTTATGTAAATAATATTAATACACATGAAGGTGGTACGCACCTTTCAGGTTTTAGACGTGGATTAACGCATACACTTAAAAAGTATGCTGACGAGTCTGGAATGTTAGACAAGTTAAAGTTTGATATAGCAGGAGATGACTTCCGTGAAGGTCTTACAGCAATTGTATCTGTAAAAGTACAAGAGCCACAATTTGAAGGACAAACTAAAACTAAATTAGGTAACCGTGAAGTGTCTGCATCTGTAAGTCAGGCAGTATCAGAAATGTTATCTGATTATTTAGAAGAACATCCAGATGATGCTAAAATCATTGTTCAAAAAGTAATTCTTGCAGCCCAAGCTAGACATGCAGCTCAAAAAGCGCGTGAAATGGTGCAGCGTAAAACAGTAATGAGTATAGGTGGTTTACCTGGAAAATTATCGGACTGCTCAGAGCAAGACCCATCTAAGTGTGAGGTTTACCTAGTCGAGGGAGATTCGGCAGGTGGAACTGCAAAACAAGGTCGTGATCGTGCATTTCAAGCCATTTTACCATTACGTGGTAAGATTTTGAACGTTGAAAAAGCAATGACACATAAGGTGTTTGAAAACGAAGAGATTAAAAATATCTTTACAGCTTTAGGTGTAACTATAGGTACCGAAGAAGATAGTAAGGCATTAAACCTTTCTAAATTAAGATACCACAAAATAGTAATCATGTGTGATGCCGATATTGATGGTTCGCACATTGAAACACTTATTTTAACATTCTTCTTTAGATTTATGAAAGAGTTAATTGAAAATGGACACATTTACATTGCTACTCCACCTTTATATTTAGTTAAAAAAGGAGCTAAAAAACAATATGCTTGGTCAGATGAAGAGCGTGTTGCTATTATGAAAGATTTTGGAGAGTCAGCAAAAATCCAACGTTATAAAGGTCTTGGAGAGATGAATGCAGAACAACTTTGGGATACAACTATGAATCCTGAATTTAGAACGCTACGTCAAATCCAAATCGATAATGGTGTTGAGGCTGATCGTGTATTTTCTATGTTAATGGGAGACGAGGTGCCACCACGTCGTGATTTTATTGAGAGAAATGCTATTTACGCAAACATCGATGCTTAAATAATAAATATAATTTTATATTGCAAAGGAAACATTTTTTTAAATGTTTCCTTTTTTTTATACCCAAATCTAAACTAAAAGTAACTTAAACATGTTAAAGCAAAAGCTTTTATTTATTGTTGCAATTGTATTTTGTAACTCGGCTTATTCTCAATTTGAAGATGTCAAAGCTGTAGCCGAAGATTTAATTTTTTTAACAGATCAATACATTACTCCAGCAGCCAATGCATCAGTATTTCAGGCTTCTGGAGGTTGGTATACTAGTGCTAAACCAAAAAATAAATTTGATGTAGAGTTATCTATTCAATATAACATGTTACTAATTCCGGATAATCAAAAAACGTTTTTAGTAAACCAAGCACAACTTCAAAATATAGGAATTCAAGGTAGTGCTACTTCATCACTAATACCATCCGCTTTAGGAGGAGATAACACTGTGGTTTTAGAAGGCTCAATAAATGATGAGGTATTTGAATTTGACGCACCAGAAGGTATTAATGCCAATACAGTACAACATGGTCAAGTCCAAGCAAGTATTGGTTTATGGAAAAAAACAAATGTAATTGTCAGGTTAGCGCCAAGTATTAAAATTAATAGCTCTGTATATAAATCGTTAGGTTTTGGAGTAATGCATAATCTAAATCAGTGGTTTAACGGAATTAAAAACAGTACTTATAATTTTGCTTTTTTAGGAACGTATTCTAATTATTCTGTTGACGAGGATTTTAACGAAGCAGATTTAATAATAGGTAAGATTAACGCAATAAAAGTGGATGGTCAATCGTATGGATTTAATCTTATTTCATCTAAAACCTTTAGCAATTTTGACGTCTCACTAGGCTTGGGATTAGCAACATCAAATTTTGATTATAAAGTAGGAGGAGAAGGTGATTTGCTGCTAGAGATACTTAATACTGGTTTAGAAACGTTAAGTAAAAGTAAAACAAATTTTAAATCAGATTTGTCTGTTAATTACAACTTAGATAATTTTTCAATAAATACAATGTTGACCTTTGGTGCTTACTCTAACATTGTTATTGGTTTAAATTATAATTTTATTTAAAACCATTTCATTAAAATTATCGTAAAATATAGTATAATTAAAAATTTTTAAAATGAAAAAACTACTTACAGTAATAAGTTTAATACTTTTTTCTCAAAGCAATATCGCTCAGCAAAATTTAAACGATTTGTTAGCAGCAGGTGTTAATGATGCAAAAACCTTCTCTGAAAGTTATTTATTACCAGCCACAAATGGATTGGCTTATGGCATAAGTTCGGGTTGGTTTAACAATGCAAAAACACCTAAAAAATATAGTTTTGAATTGTCTATTATTGGTAATACTTCTTTTATTAAAGATGAAAATAAAAGTTTTAATTTAAATGTATCTAATTTCGAAAACATTAGATTTCCAGACGATAGTCCTTCAAAAAATGTAGCGACAGCATTAGGCCATAATGATCCAGAGGTTACTGTTTTGGTAACTTATCAAGATCCAATATTTGGTAATCAAGAAGTGGAATTGACTTTACCAACAGGAATTGGATCATCAAATGTAGATTTAATTCCAACAGCTTTTTTGCAAGGTAGTTTTGCATTGTTTGAAGGGACACAAATTAAAGGTCGATTTTTTCCAAAAGTAGAAACCGAAGACGTTAAGATAGGGTTGTATGGTGTTGGTATACAGCAAGAATTTACCACCTGGTTACCAGAAGACAGTAATTTTCCGTTAGCTATATCAGGTTTAGTATCGTACACGCATTTAGACGCAAATTATGATTTTACAAATACTGAAGTAGTGGATGGCGAAAATCAACAAGTACAAACCAATGTTAACAGTTTATTGTTTCAGTTAATAGCAGGTACAAATTTTGAGGTTTTAAACTTTTATGGTGCAGTAGGTTACTTAAGTGCAACCTCAGAAACAGATTTATTGGGTACATACAGAGTGTCTGATGGTATTTTATTTTCAGAAGAAATTGTCGATCCTTTTTCAGTAGACTCTAAAACAAACGGAGTAACAGCAACACTTGGCGCAAATGTGAAGGCAGGATTTTTTGGCATAAATGCCTCTTATACCTTAGCCGATTTTGACACAGCATCTCTAGGAATTAATTTCATGTTCTAGAATTATTATTTTCTTAATAAAAAGTAATTTTAAAATGTTAATTTTGTAAAACTTAAAACAAACACAATTAATTTTTTAAATACAAAATACATATGAAAGTAACAGTAGTTGGAGCAGGAGCAGTTGGAGCAAGTTGTGCAGAATATATTGCCATTAAAAACTTTGCGTCAGAAGTTGTTTTATTAGACATTAAAGAAGGTTTTGCCGAAGGTAAAGCAATGGATTTAATGCAAACAGCCTCTTTAAACGGTTTTGATACAAAAATAACAGGTGTAACTAATGACTATAGTCAAACTGCAGGTAGTGATATTTGCGTTATTACTTCTGGTATTCCTAGAAAACCAGGGATGACTCGTGAAGAGTTAATTGGTATTAATGCAGGAATAGTTAAAACAGTATCAGCTAGTTTAATTAAAAACTCGCCAGATACAATAATCATAGTTGTTAGTAATCCAATGGATACAATGACTTATTTAGTACACAAAACTACAGGTTTACCAAAAAATAGAATCATCGGAATGGGTGGAGCTTTAGATTCTGCACGTTTTAAATACAGATTAGCAGAAGCTTTAGGTGCGCCAATTAGCGATGTTGACGGTATGGTAATTGGTGGACACTCTGATAAAGGGATGGTACCATTAACTGCACACGCAACTAGAAACAGTGTAAAAGTATCTGAGTTTTTATCTGAAGACAGATTAGACCAAGTAAAAGAGGATACTAAAGTAGGAGGAGCAACTTTAACTAAATTATTAGGGACTTCGGCTTGGTATGCGCCAGGAGCAGCAGTAAGCGGATTAGTTCAGGCTATTGCTTGTGACCAGAAAAAAATGTTCCCATGTTCTGTATTATTAGATGGAGAATACGGATTAAAAGACTTATGTATTGGTGTTCCAGTAATTTTAGGTCGTAACGGAATCGAAAAAATTGTAGAGATAAACCTAAGTGATGCCGAAAAAGCACACATGCAAGAAAGTGCAAAAGGTGTATCTGCAACAAACGGATTATTAGAACTATAATTTTTAATACCAGTTGTAAAATTTGTTATGGCAAGGTAATTGCCTATAATAAGTAAAAACAACATAAATTTTAATTAACCTTAACAAATTTTACAAAAATGAAAAAATTAGTATTCTTATTAGTGGCAACTTTTAGTTTGTCTATGGTTGCTCAAGAGCAGATTACAGAAGGTGTAGTGTCTTCTAAAATGACAATGTCAAGTAGTAACGAACAAATGAATGAGCAGTTTGCTATGATTGGTGATATTGCTATTGTTACTTATTTTAAAGCAGACAAAACTAGATCAGAAACTAACAATCCAATGTCTGGAGAAACAGTTTCTATTATTGATACACAATCTAAAAAGATGTTAACTTTACTTAATAACCCAATGATGGGTAAAATGTATTCGTTAACAGACATAGCAGAATCTCCTGATAAGTCTGATGTTAAAATCACTAAAGGTGATGAAACTAAGACTATCTTAGGTTACGAGTGTCAAGAGTATAACGTTGTAATGAATCAAGATGGTGTTGACATGAAAATGGATGTTTATACTACCGAAGCTATTGTTGCTGCAAACCAACAGACTGTAGAGTTTGGAGAAGATTTTAAAGGATTTCCATTATTAATGAATATTAATGTAAATCAAGCTGGTATGGATATGTCAATGACTTATGAAGTAACAGAAGTTAAAAAAGAAACTGTTGCAGACGATAAGTTTTCTATGACGCCTCCAGAAGGATATGAGTTAATGGAAGGAATGTAAAATTTACATTTTATTAGATATTTAAAAGAGTGCCTCAAAAAAGGCACTCTTTTTTTGTTTTAAACACTTATTTAATTACTTAAAGACTATACAAATAAAGTCTTATTTTTTATATTTGACGCATGAAGTCTAAATGGTACTTTGGCATTGTAATTACTGCACTTACATTTTTTGTTGTTAGTCAACAACAAATCACTGTACCTAACCAACAAATTGTATTTCAATTTTCCGATAATCAAGCAACTGTTTCTCAGACAGAAAAAGCAATACATGCTATAAAAGCGCAACTTGAAAATATTGGTGTAAAAAACACACAAGTTTTTGAGCAAAACGGAATTTTAAAAATCACCTATTATAGCGATATAGCAATAACTGAGGTGAAATCTTTTTTATTAAAAGAAAAACTAATCTACAATAGCGGTAAAGAAAGTCTCCCAAATAGTCCTTTAGATAATGGTTATAACGTAGATGTTTTTGAAATTAAAGCCAACACACAATCAGGTATTGGTTTTGACGGAAAGTTTATAGTAGAAGCAAAACAAGAGTATACTAGAGCATCACAGGTAGTGCTATCATTTTCTGGGATAACAGAAAATATATTACAATTAACCAGTCCTGTAAAAGTAACTCCAAAAGTAAATACTAATAACTCTATTAGTATAGATAAAGGAAACTTCAACATTCCAGAAGGTAGAGCAGGACCACAAGCTTAATTTTTTTTAGTAAAACATTTTTCGCTATATAGTACTTGCTATTTAGGCGTTAAACAATTCATTTTAAACCATTAAAAATAATTGTCAAATCTTCGTGTAAACTATATATTTGCGCGATTAAAAATTTGATTAAATAAACAAAACCATGCAAAATAAAGGATTAGTAAAACTATTTGCAGTATTGTTTGGATTGGTAAGTATTTACCAATTGTCTTTCACATTTAAAAATAATGCGATTGAAAACAATGCAGCACAAGTAGCTGAAAGCAAAATTGACGCTTCAGCAGATGACCGTAAAAACCAAGTAAGCGAGTATGCTACTAAGTATTTAGATTCGTTAGCAACATCAAAAGAAAGTGTATTTTTAGGAAACACTTATGGAGACGTTAAGCAAAACTCAATGAAGTTAGGTCTAGACCTTAGAGGAGGTTTAGAAGCAATACTTCAAATCTCTGTAAGAGATTTATTAATGGGATTATCTAACGAAAGTAAGGATCCTACATTTAGAAAAGCATTAGATGATGCTGACGAAATGCAAAAAGATAGTCAAAATACATATTTAGATGACTTCTTTACTGCTTTTGATGCAATCAAAGGAGATAAAAAATTAGCATCTCCAGATATTTTTGCTAACAGATCTTTAGTTGGTGAGATTGATTTAAACATGTCTGATAGTGATGCTAAAGCTGTATTAGCAACTAAAGTAGACGAGTCTATCGTTTCTGCTTTTGAAGTATTACGTAAGCGTATTGACGAGTTTGGTGTAACATCTCCAAACATCCAACGTTTAGGTAACTCTGGACGTGTATTATTAGAATTACCAGGTGTTAGAGACGTAGCACGTGCTACAGAGTTAATTACAACTACTGCTCAATTAGAGTTTTGGGAAGGATTAAAAGCAGAGCAGTTTAATCAATTTTTAGTTCAAGCTAACGATGTATTAAAAGCAAAGCTTGAAACTAAAACTACAGAAGGAGAAACTCCTGCTGCAGACACAGAAATGACTGATGAAGAGAAAGCTATCGCTGCGCTTACAGGTGAAGAAAACGAAACAGTAAATGAAGTTAACCCATTATTAGATCTAATTGCAGGTCCTGGTTTTGGAGCAACTTTAGCGCAGTTTAATATTGAAGATAAAGACAAAGTATTAAGCTATTTAGCTATGCCAGAAGTTGTGGCATTATTACCATCAGAATTAAAATATACTAAGTTTTTATTTGGTAAGCCAGCTGAAGACAGTGAGTTAGTAGACCTATTTGTATTAAATGGAAACAGAGATAATGAGCCACCATTAAATGGAGCAGTAGTTACAGATGCGCGTCAATCTTACAACCAAGCAAACAAGGTTGTAGTTAGCATGCAAATGAATAGTAAAGGAGCAAAAATCTGGGAGAAAATGACAGGTGATGCTTTTAAAACTCAAAGTCAAATTGCTGTTGTTTTAGATAACACAGTATATTCTGCACCTACATCATCTTCTGGACCAATTGCAGGAGGTAACACAGAGATTTCTGGAAGCTTTAAATTAAGTGAGGCTACGGATTTAGCAAACGTGTTACGTGCAGGTAAATTACCAGCTCGTGCAGAGATTATTCAAAGTAGTATAGTTGGACCTTCATTAGGTCAAGAAGCTATTGAAAGTGGTACAATGTCATTTGGTATTGCATTAGCATTAGTTTTAATTTGGATGGCATTTTACTATGGTAAAGCAGGGTTATTTGCAGACATCGCAATGTTATTTAACATCTTATTAATTTTTGGAGTATTATCAGGTATTGGAGCAGTGTTAACACTTCCAGGTATTGCAGGTATCGTTTTAACAATTGGTATGTCTGTGGATGCAAACGTACTTATCTTTGAGCGTATCAGGGAAGAACTATCAAAAGGAAAAGACCAGAAGTCAGCAATTCAAGATGGATTTAGTAATGCATTATCATCTATTTTGGATGCCAACATTACAACAGGTTTAACTGCATTAATCTTATTTGTTTTTGGTACAGGACCAATTAAAGGATTTGCAACTACTTTATTAATAGGTATTGGTACATCTTTATTTACAGCAATCTTTATCACTAGATTACTAGTAGATTGGTATGCTAACAGAGGTGGTAAATTAGACTTCTCAACTGGATTAACTAAAAACTTATTCAGAAACATTAATATCGCGTTCCTTACAAAACGCAAAGTAGCTTACATTATTTCTGCAGTAGCATTAGTAGTAAGTTTAGGATCTTTATTTACAAACGGATTAGATCAAGGTATTGACTTTGTTGGAGGACGTACAACACAAGTTAGATTTGCAGAGCCAGTAAGTGCAGTAGAGATTGAAGGTCTTTTAGCCTCTCAAGAGGTATTTGGAAGTGCGACAGTAAAAACTGTTGGAGACGAGAATAACTTAAAAATTTCGACTAAGTATAAGATTAACGAAACAGCAAACGAAATTGACGAAGAAGTCAGAGTTAAAATGTACGATGCATTACAACCTTACTTAAAAGGAGTATCGTTTGAAGATTTTAAAGACCTATCTAAAGCTAACAAGCAAGTAGGGATTATGGATCAATACAAAGTAAGTCCATCAATTGCAGATGATATTAAGCAAGCCTCTTTCTGGGCAGTCTTAGGGTCATTAGTAGTCGTGTTCTTATACATCTTATTCCGTTTCAAGAGATGGCAATTCTCACTTGGTGCAGTAGCAGCAGTATTCCATGATGTTATCATCGTATTAGGAGTATTCTCTTTAACATACAAGTTTATGCCATTTTCAATGGAAATTGACCAAGCATTTATTGCAGCAATCCTTACAGTAATTGGATACTCATTAAATGATACGGTTGTAGTATTTGACAGAATTCGTGAGTTTTTTAACGAGCACACAGACTGGCCATTTAGTAAAGTAATTGATACCTCATTAAGTAGTACTTTAAGTCGTACGTTAAATACGTCTTTAACTACTTTAGTAGTATTATTAGCAATCTTTATTTTTGGTGGAGACTCAATCAGAGGATTTATGTTTGCCTTAATCATTGGTGTAGTAGTAGGTACGTACTCATCTTTATTTATAGCAACGCCAATCATGTTTGATTTTGTTAAAAAAGGAAATGCAGCAGACGCATTAAAAAAGAAAGAAGTAGTAGTTGACGAAACAGTAGTAAAGTAGTCATAAACTAAACCCAATATAAAAAGCCTTTCTATTAATTTAGAAAGGCTTTTTTGTTTTGCGTCATTGCCAGTAGAGTTAAGCACTCTTTTTAAATTAAGTCATATGATATTTCTTGGGCGTTACCTACTTTTGCTTTTAGTAGCAAAAGTACGTCAGGCTTTCCGTTACAATCTTTTTGCTCGTGCCTCACAAAAAGGATTTCCACATCAATCCTTAACGCAAATGCAGACCTTACATTAAGCCAATACTAAAGTTTAAACTAATGACTAAGCTATAAGTATATTATCAATAAAAGCTTTAAACCACTAAGAGTCTTAAGTACTATCATGCGTAATTAGTTTGTATAGTATTAGTCATGCATTAAATAGATGTGGTTATTAATGTAATAACTTATAACCTAAAATATAAGCACAAAAAAAAGCCTAATTGTAACTTTTACAATTAGGCTTTTTATATCTATAAATAATGGTTTTATTTTT
Organism: Olleya sp. AS48; assembly: GCF_038900355.1. Lineage (NCBI taxonomy): Bacteria > Pseudomonadati > Bacteroidota > Flavobacteriia > Flavobacteriales > Flavobacteriaceae > Olleya > Olleya sp. AS48. The sequence goes on from NZ_JBBMRD010000010.1 coordinate 133,189, forward strand.
CTAACATGTACTCAAAGTAGTCCATTTTATCTCCTACGTCAAGTAAAAGTTTTTGTGCTGTTCCTGCATTAACCTCTAGCACAAATTGTGCAGGAGTATTAGATGGTAAGCTGCTTTGATCCATTGGTTTTGCGTTTTCCTGAAAACTAACAATAGTTTTATTATGATCAAAAAAGATAAGGTCCAATGGTATACGCGTGTTTTTCATGTAAAATGATCGCATTTGTACGTCATTAAAAGCAAACAACATACCTTGATCATCTTTCATACTATCACGATACATCAAGCCTGTTTGGATTTCGTAATCTGTTTTAGCAACCTCTATGTTAAAAACCTTAATAATAGTATCTGTAGTCCCTTTAAACAAAGTTAACTCTCCTTCCTTTTTAAAGTTTACTTCAACAGGAGCAATAGCTTCCTTTTCTTTTTTACAAGACGTAATGCTTACAAGTAAAACTAAGCTAAAAAGTATAGTCGTATAGTTTTTTAAATTTCTCATTATTTGATACTTGTTTTTGGTTTAAATAAAAACATAAAATATAATCCAATTAATATAAATGGGATACTTAACCATTGTCCTGTGTTAAGTCCAAACCAATTAATAAACTCTTCTCCTTGTGGCTCTTTAACAAACTCCACAAAAAATCTAACACTCCATAGTAGTATTAAAAATAATCCGAATAAAAATCCTGTTTGATCTTTTTTAGTTGTTTTAGTGTATACAAACCATAAAATTAAAAAAACAAATATGTAGCAAAACGACTCGTATAACTGTGCAGCATGTCTATAAGGTATAGCGTTTAATAACTCTGACATATTTGGATTGTCTGTTATAGATGCGTATGCTTTTTTTACGTCTTTAATTCCTGTTTTTTGTACAATTTCATACTTATTATAATACTCTTGCACAAATCTAACACCTAAATCAGAGTCTGTTACTTTTCCAATAATTTCGGAATTTATAAAGTTACCTATTCTAATAAAAACTGCTCCAGACGCTACAGGTATTACAATGCGATCTAAAATCCACATTAAGGATTTGTAGTTGTATTTGCGACGATATAATATCATTCCTATGATTATACCAATTGCAGCACCATGACTGGCTAATCCTTGAAAACCGGTAAACTCGAATCCACCATTAAATTTAAAGGGTAATAAAACACTTAATGGGTCTTGGGTAATTAGTTCTGGTTGGTAAAAAATGACATGTCCTAAACGTGCACCTAACATGGTTGCTAAAACAGTGTAAATAAATAATGGGTCTAAAAATTCTATATTTATTTTTTCGCGTTTAAAAATACGTTTCATTATGGCATGTCCAATAACAAACGCAGCAATCCACATGACACTGTAAAAATGAATTTTAAAATTTCCGATAATATCGATTCCAGTTAAAGGATTCCAATCGAATTTAAGTAAGTACATAGTTTAATTTTTGTAAGTGTAAATATAGTATTTATGCTTTATTTATTAGAATTACTTGACAAAGGTTTAGCAATAAATTAATGTTTGTACTAATTTTTGGCGCAAGTGCGTTAGGGATGGAAGTGGCATCCTTTTTTATTTTTCTTAAAAAAGATATAACGGACAGCCTGTTAAAACGCCCAAATTAAAAAAAAATGTAATTATGGTACTGGATCATAACCGCTTCCTCCCCAAGGATGGCAACTTAAAATACGTTTAATGCTTAGTTTTAGTCCTTTTAATAAACCGTGTTTTAATAGGGCTTCTTTGGTGTAATGTGAGCAGGTTGGTTGGTACCTGCAAGTGGCTGGTGTAAATGGAGAAATTAGGGTTTGATAAACCTTGATTAAAAATAGAAATGGAGCTAAGATTATCTTTTTCATAATAAAAAAGTCCTCTCTTACCGAAAGGACTTAATTAGTTTTAATTGGTAGAAAAGGTTGTGCCTTCCTTACCATCGTTAAGTTGTATGCCAGCTTCTGCTAGTTCGTCTCTGATTTGATCAGATAGTGCAAAATCTTTATTGATTCTGGCTTCTTGACGTAGTTTTATTAATAATTGCACTGCTCCAGATAGTTTATCTGTTCCGTTTGCAGCATTAGTTTTGTCATTTTTTAATCCTAATATATCGTATACAAAAGCGTTGATTGTGTTTTTAAAATCTTCTAAATCTTTTGTAGTAATAGTTTCTGTGCTTTCTTTTATTTGGTTGATGTATTTTACTCCTTCAAATAAATTAGCAATTAGAATAGGTGTATTAAAATCGTCATTCATGGCATCGTAACATTTTTGCGTCCATGCAGCAATGTTTAACGTTGTATTGTCTGATGTTTTTAAATCTTCTAATTGACTTATGGCCTCCATTAATCTGTTGTAGCCTTTCTCACTAGCTAATAAGCCATCATTTGTAAAATCTAAAATACTTCTGTAATGTGCTTGAAGCATAAAAAATCTAGCGACACTTGGTGTAAATGCTTTGGTGATGTTTTTGTTTTCACCTGTAAAAATCTCGGTTGGTAATATAAAGTTACCTGTAGATTTTGCCATTTTTTTACCGTTCATGATTAGCATGTTGGCATGCATCCAATAGTTAACAGGTGTTTTTCCTTTGGCTGCTTGGTTTTGTGCAATCTCACATTCGTGATGAGGGAATTTTAAATCCATTCCGCCACCATGTATGTCAAAATGCTCTCCCAAGTATTTAGTGCTCATTGCTGTACATTCTAGATGCCATCCAGGAAATCCATCGCTCCAAGGAGAAGGCCAACGCATGATATGTGTTGGTTCGGCTTTTTTCCAAAGTGCAAAATCTTGAGGATTTTTCTTGTCTGATTGTCCTTCTAGTTCTCTGGTATTATGGATTAAGTCTTCTAGCTTACGCTTACTTAAAATTCCGTAATTATTAGTTTGGTTATATTTATGGACATCAAAATATACAGAGCCATTTACTTCATATCCAAAACCATTATCTATGATGGTTTTTATTAGTTCTATTTGCTCAATAATATGTCCAGTAGCTGTAGGCTCTATACTTGGAGGAAGAAAATTGAAGGTGTTTAATATATTATGAAAATCTACTGTGTAACGTTGCACGACTTCCATTGGCTCAATCTCTTCTAGTCTTGCTTTTTTCGCAATTCTGTCCTCTCCAACATCTGCATCATTTTCTAAATGTCCAGCGTCGGTTATGTTTCTAACATAACGTACTTTATAACCTAGGTGTTTGAGGTATCTAAAAATAACATCAAAAGACATAAATGTTCTGACATTACCTAAATGTACATTACTATATACAGTAGGACCACAAACGTACATACCAACATAACCATCGTTAATAGCTTTAAAATTCTCTTTTTCGCCAGAAAGCGAATTATATATTTTTATGTGTTGTTGTTTGTAAAGTTCCATTACTGTTTTTCTAAAATTTTGTTTCTAAGTTGATGTAATCTAAAAATTCGCGTCTTGTTGCTTTCTTTTTAAATTGTCCTCCAAATTCTGAGGTTACTGTACTGCTTTCAATATCTCTAATTCCTCTAGAATTTACACATAAGTGCTTAGCATCGATAACACAAGCAACATCATCTGTGCCTAAAGCTTTTTGTAACTCTTTTACTATCTGGATTGTTAAACGTTCTTGTACTTGAGGTCGTTTAGCATAATAATCTACAATACGATTCATTTTAGATAAACCAACAACGGTTCCGTTAGATATGTATGCTACGTGTGCACGACCTACTATTGGTAGTAAGTGATGCTCACAGGTAGAATAAACAGTAATGTTTTTTTCTACAAGCATTTCGCCATATTGGTATTTATTATCAAAAGTTGAAGCTTTTGGCTTTTTGTCAGGGTGAAGCCCACCAAAAATTTCGTTAACAAACATCTTAGCTACACGATTAGGTGTTCCTTTTAAACTGTCGTCAGTAAGATCTAAACCTAATGTTTGTAAAATATTTGTTACGTCTTTTTTTATGCTATCAATTTTATCAGCGTCTGATAATTCAAAAGCATCAGCTCTTAAAGGCGTATCGTGATTAGTGCTAATGTGGTTTTCTCCGATAGCATCTGTATTATCTATATTGTTATCAATCTTCATTTAAATAAAGTCTGTAAAAGGTGTTTAAAATAGTTTGCAAAGATAAACAATAAATAAATTTGAATAAGGGTAGGTATTTATTAATTATAACTGTTATACTATTATAAATCATAAAAAACAGAATTAGATACCCATATTAACATTTACTTTATTAAAATTTTCTTAATTTTCCCACTTAATTTTATCTTATAAACAATGACTCTTAGAATCTTCTTACCCCTTTTATTTGGATTTGTGATGTTTACACAAAACGGAATAGCTCAAACTCAGAAAAACCAAAATACGCAATTAGTTAAATTTGGTAAAAATGTAGATGCACCATTAACAGCTCAAGAGTTGTCAATGATAAAGGAAGTGTATCAAGATAAATTAGATGCATACGTATTAAGTAAGCCTCAAAAAGTAAAAAACTTAAAGCACCTTTTACGTAATAGAATTGTAATTAAAGAAATTACAAATTTAAAGGATGATGATAAGTATACACTTTTATCAGAAGTTGAGTTATTTGATATTTATAATCCAAGCCTTAAAAGAGATGTAGCTTTTAATAAAAGTACTTTTAATCCTTTAAAGTATAATTTAGAGTTTTACAGAATGGGATCTATTATATATAAGATAGACGGAACCAATTTTTTTATAATTATTAAACCACAAACCTATAAAAAATAATATTTACGTTTTTTTTTAACGTTGTATTTTAAACACATACCAATGAAAAAATTTTTACTAGCACTATTATTTTTAAACTCGTTTATATCCTTCTCTCAGGATATTTTAATGCAAACAACAACTGTCAGTCAATGTGGTGGCGTTTTTTATGATTCAGGAGGACCTTCTGCAAATTATGCAGATGGAGAAAGTTTTATTTTAACGATTTGTCCAGATTTTCCTGGACAACAAGTGCAATTAGATTTTACTGCTTTTAGTACACAATTAAATGCAGATGAGTTGACAATATATGATGGAGATGATAATACTGCAAACGCTTTTGGAACATTTTCTGGAGGTGGAGCAGCAGCAAATCCGGGAATGTTCTCTGCAACTCCAACTAACCCAACAGGATGTTTAACAATAGAGTTTACCTCTGATGGAAGTGCAAATACTTCCGGTTGGGCAGCGACAGTTGCTTGTTACGAACCTTGTCAAACCATAGTGTCTCAAATAGATAGTGCAACGCCAGCTCCAAATGGAGATGGTTATATTTGGGTATGTCCAGGTGAAGATATTACATTAAACGGAAGTGCAACTTTTTCAAATGATGGAACAGGTGCTACGTACGAGTGGGATTTAGGAGACGGTAATTTTATTAGTGGAGAAAATGCAACCTTTTCATATGCAACACCTGGAGTTTACATTGTCAATTTAAATGTAACTGATACAAACACAGATCCAGATCCTGCAGGTTGTTCTAACACTAATTTGATCAACCAAGTTGTTCAGGTTGGTACAGAGCCTGATTTTACAGGTACACAAGCTGTTGATAGTGTTATCTGTTTTGGAGATTCTACAACACTAAATGGTGTTGTAACTCCGACCGAGTTTATTAATGATTGTACACCACCTATCAGTGGTACAACTTTTTTACCTGATGGTGGAGGCGCTGTTTATCAAACTTGTGTTACAGTAGATTGCTATGACTCAGGTCAGACCTTAACAGATATAAATCAAATTGTTTCTATATGTGTAAATATGGAACACTCTTTTGCAGGAGATTTAGATATTAATATTATTAGTCCAACAGGACAAATAGCTGTTTTAAAAGAATATCCAGGAGGAGGTGGTACTTATCTTGGAGGTGCTAATGATGATGGCTCAGTAACACCAGGTGTTGGAGCAGATTATTGTTTTTCTGCAAGTGGTACGGTTATTTTGGAAAACGCACCAACAATAACTGCAGGATCTAATCCTCCAGGAGCATCATATACACCAGGTACTTATCTTCCTGAAGGCTCTTTAAATACCTTATTAGGTAGTCCATTAAATGGAGATTGGTGTATTCAAATTATTGATAATTTAAATGTTGATAATGGTTACATATTTTCTTGGGGAATTGAATTTGATCCAGCTTTACAACCTCCAGAATTATCGTTTACTCCAGTAACAGTCTCTGAAGCTTGGGATGCAGATCCATCGATAACAAGTACGACAGGAAATGATATTACTGTTCAACCAACAACCGCTGGAACACATTGTTATACTTATAGAACAACAGATGACTTTGGTTGCGAATATACAGAAGTAGTGTGTATTGATGTTTTACCAGAAATTGATAATGGTTTACCAAACGATTTGTTTTTATGTAATCCTGGAGCACCACCATATATTTTTGATCTAACTGAAAATGATTCAGCTATAACAGGTCCATCTGCTATTCCTGGTGACTTAGTAATTACTTATTATGAAACGCTTGCAGATGCAGAGGCTGGCACAGCAGCAATTGCAACGCCAACTAACTATACTTCGTCTGCAGTTTTAGGAGTGCCTCAAACTGTTTATGTAAGAGTTGAATATTTGAGTTCAGGATGTTATGAAGTAGAATCTTTTACACTAAATATTACAACACAACCAACCATAAATCCAGCTCCAGATATGGAGGTTTGTGATGATGCTTCAAATGATGGTTTTGAGCCTTTTGATTTAGAAAGTCAAAATGCTGCTATATTAGGTACTCAATCACCTGCTAGTTTTGTGGTAACTTATTATTTGTCATTTGCAGATGCAGATGCTGGAATAGCAAGTACAGCTTTAGTTAGTGACTATACAAATACAGTTAACCCACAGCCTATATACGTAAGAGTTCAAGTAATTGGAGACGATGCGTGTTATATAGCTTCTCCTTTACCAGTTTTTAACTTGATTGTTAATGCTGTTGATGATTCTTCTTTTACTATAGATCCAACATGTGATGGAGGTACAGTTACTGCTGTTGCAACAACAGGAGGGACATTTTCATTCAATCCTGATTTAGCAGATGGAGCAACAATAGATCCCGCAACAGGAGAAGTAACTAACGGAGTTGTAGGTACAAACTATACTATTCAATATACTACTACAGGAATTTGTCCTTCATCTACAGATCAGTCATTAACAATGCTAGCGACTGATGATCCATCGTTTACAATGTTGCCTACTTGTGATGGAGCAGTGGTAGATACAATAGCGACAACAGGAGGTACTTTTGCTTTCAACCCAGTGCCAACTGGAACCGAAACCATAGATCCAACGACAGGAACTATTACTAATGGTGTTCCAGGAACAACTTATACTGTGCAATACTCTACAGGAGGAGTTTGTTCTGCTAGTTCTACTCAAGATGTTACTGTTTACCCAACAGAAGATGCAACATTCTCTGTCTTTGAAAATTGTGATGGTGGTACTGCTACCATTATTGGAGATGTAGCAGGGACATTTACATTTAATCCTGCTGTTACAGACGGAGCGTCTATCGATCCTGTAACGGGAGAAGTAACTAATGGAGTTTCAGGTGTAACTTATACTGTAGAATATACTACATCAGGACCTTGTCCAGATAATAGTTTTCAAAATATTACAGTTTTAAATCAAGACGATCCTGCATTTACATTAATTGCTGATTGTAATGGTGGAACTGTTGACTTTGTAGCTACTCCAGGTGGAACATTTTCTTTTGATACTCCTGTAACAGATACAGCAGTTATTGATGCAGCTACAGGAACAGTTACTTTTGCAACTCCAGGCGCAAGCTATACTATATTATATACAACAGCTGGAGCTTGTATCAATTCAAGTACACAAGTATTAAATGTATTAGCTGCTGATGACTCGTCATTTAGTTATGTGCCAACATGTGATGGTGCTATAGCGACAGTAGATGGTTTATCAGGAGGTACATTTACATTTAACACACCACCAGCTGCAGGTGATATCGCTATGTTAGATGCTGCTACAGGTTTAATTTCTGGAGGTAATCCAAATACAACTTATAGCATTGATTACACTACAAATGGACCTTGTCCGACTACAACTAATCAATCTATTACATCTTTTCCTGAACCAACAGCAATCACACCAACACCATTAGAAGTTTGTGATGATGGTACACCAGACGGATTTACAAGTATAGATTTAA